>CAVJWS010000057.1:0-13909 GCA_963653485.1 Prevotella sp. CAG:279 | reverse complement strand
GCCGTTAGCCAGCATCCTGCCCTGTGGAGCCCGGACTTTCCTCATGGCGCGCGATTGCTCGCGCGCCCCGCGGTCGTCTGGCCCACCTCGCGCAAGCGATTGTAGCACGCGCGCTCGCGAGGCCCAACGCCGCGACAAAGAATGCGCAGGGGCGTGGCTGGGCATGCGTCTTTGGGCGCCGGGCCGCCCTTCATTCCGGGCGGTACGGCCCGCGGAGAGGCGAGCGGGGGAGAGCGTCGGCACTGCCTCGTCCATTCGCCCCAAATCAACCTTTGAAGCTGCTATTATTTCGAACTATTCAGCGTGCGGGGCCCTGGGGGCTTTGCGCCCCATCTATAACAGGAGGCCTCACATGACCATGGAGTTCAAGCGACGTCTGCCCATCGCCAAGGAAATCCGCGAGGACATGCCGCTCTCGGCCGAGCTCACCGCCAAGAAGGTCGAGTTCGACGCCCAGGTGAGCGACATCATCACCGGCGCCGATGACCGCAAGCTGCTCATCATCGGTCCCTGCTCGGCCGACCGCGAGGACTCCGTGCTCGAGTACATGAGCCGCCTGGCCAAGCTCTCCGAGCGCGTGAGCGACCGTTTGCTCATCTGCCCGCGCGTCTACACCAACAAGCCACGCACCAAGGGCACCGGCTACAAGGGCCTGCTCCACAACCCCGACCCGGAGGCCCCGGCCGACCTGCTCGAGGGCATCAAGGCCGTGCGTCGCATGCACCTACGCGTCATCGAGGAGAGTGGCTTCTTCACCGCCGACGAGATGCTCTACCCCTCCAACTACCAGTACCTCGTCGACCTCATGTCCTACGTGGCCGTGGGCGCCCGTTCGGTTGAGAACCAGGAGCACCGCCTCGTGAGCTCGGGCATCCCGGTGGCCGTGGGCATGAAGAACCCCACCGCCGGTTCCACCACCGTCATGCTCAACTCCATCTACGCCGCCCAGGCCGAGCAGGAGTTCATCTACCGTGGCTGGGAGGTCTCCACCGACGGCAATCCGCTGGCCCATGCCATCCTGCGCGGCTACATCGGCCTGGACGGCCGCACCTACCCCAATTACCACTATGAGCACCTCGAGCGACTGGCCGAGCGCTACACCACCGAGAACTACGCCAACCCCGCCGTCATCGTGGACTGCAACCACGACAACTCGGGCAAGCGCCCCTTCGAGCAGCTTCGCATCTGCAAGGAGGTCCTGGATTCCTGCCGCCGCAGCGAGGCCGTCCGCGGCCTGGTGAAGGGCTTTATGGTGGAGTCCTACCTCGAGGACGGCAACCAGCCCGTGGACGGCGGCGTCTACGGTAAGTCCATCACCGACCCCTGCATCGGCTGGGACAAGACCGAGCAGCTCGTCCTGTCGCTTGCCGAGAGGGCGTAGGGGAGTGCGAGACGCGCGGCTGCCTTGCGGGGTGGCCGCGCGTCCGTTTATGCGGGCTGCCGGGCTCGGAATCCGGCTTCGCCACGTCACTTGGGACGCGTGGGCGTGAGCCTGCCGCCCCGCGAGCTTCATCTGCTTCCAGCCATGCATAAAAGGTTTGGCGGCAAGGAGCATTTCGCAAGGTTTGGGGATGCAAAATGCATCTTGAATCGCTAGGATTTGATAAAACGCAGGCGCCGGTCGTAGGTAGGAAAGATGGTCGAACTAACTCACACGCTCGTCGATCCCATGGGCTTTCACGCCCGCTCCGTCATGCTCGTGGCGAACGAGGCGCAGCGGTGGAAGAGCGAGGTCACGGTGAGCCACGGCGAGCTTTTCTCCACGGCCAACGACGTCATCTCGCTCATGGGGCTCGATGCCCACGTGGGCGACACCCTCACCGTCAAGATCGAGGGCGAGGACGAGGCCGACGCCGCCGACTTCTTTGAGCACCTGCTCAGGAGGCTGTAGTGGCCAAGAAGAAGGCCCAAGACATAAACGTGAGCCAGGCGTCGCTCGCTAGCGCGGGCGGCGCCGCTTCGTATCTCACGCTGCGGGAGGGCTGCGAGGCCACTGCCGAGTTCGTTGACCGCAAGAGCCGCTTCATCGCCCAGCTCGTCCATGTGGAGAGCGAGGATGAGGCCAACGAGTTCATCGAGGCCGTGCGCAAGCGCCACTATGACGCGCGCCACAACGTGCCGGCCTGGATACTCTCCGATGGTCGCGAGCGCCAAAGCGACGACGGCGAACCCCAGCGCACGAGCGGCATGCCCACGCTCGAGACCCTGCGAGGCGCCGGGCTGGCCAACGTCTGCTGCGTGGTGACGCGCTACTTTGGCGGCACCCTGCTGGGGCCGGGAGGCCTCGTGCGCGCCTACACTGCAGCCACCCAGGCTGCCATTGCCGCAGCCCGGCAAGCCGGTGACGTGGTTGAGATGACGCTCGTGACGCCCGTTGCGCTCACGGTGCCCTATGCCCTGCATGACCGTGTGAAGGACCTTGCCACCCGTTACGCCGCCCACGAGCGGGACTGCGACTACGGCGCCGAGGTTACGCTCACGCTCGTCTTCAAGAGCGGCGAGGAACAGCCTTTCGTGGATGCCATGCGCGAGCTCGCCTGCGGCCAGGACCTCTGCCGGGTGGGCGAGCCCGAGTTCGCCGAGTTCTAGGCGGGGCTGGGCGTCTGTCTGCTTTTCAGCAGACCTGTTGGCTTGTTTACCAGCGACTTCGCGTTCCCGTCGTGGCGCTGCGGCTTTCCGATGCTTGTCAGTCCGGACTGTCCCTCCTGCACGCCCGCCGAAAAGCCGCGCCGTTTGTAAGCTCCGCGTAAGCTCGGCCCCTTCCAATGGACACAATGGAAGGAGAGGTTGCTCCGTTGCGTTCGGCGGCGGCGCGGGCTTAGGGGTGTTGGGCGCAAGGTCGTTTGCGTCTGTCTCGTCCATATAAGCCCAGCTCGCGTCACGTCCTGCTTGCGCGGAGCCAGTCTGCAAAGGACATGCAGGCCGGGCATGCCCCAGGCGGCCGGAGTTGCCGTATGGGGCGGCCCCAAGGGAAAGGGCTGCAGCTTGGACGTTTCGCTTGCACATTTTGCGTCTCAGGTGATGTCGAGCCCGCCGCTTGCGCTCACCACCTTGCTCACGCTCGGCGTCATCTTCGTGAACGGCTGGACCGACGCTCCCAACGCCATCGCCACCTGCGTCACCACGCGCTGCATGCGCGTGAAGCCCGCCATCCTCATGAGCGCCGCCCTCAACTTCCTGGGCGTCCTCGTGATGACGCAGCTCAACGCCAGCGTGGCCTCCACCATATCCAACATGGTGGACTTTGGCGGCAACACCTCCGAGGCCCTCATCGCCCTGTGCGCGGCGCTGTTCTCCATCGTGGTGTACTCGGTGGCGGCATCGGTCTTTGGCATCCCCACTTCGGAGAGCCACAGCCTCATCGCGGGCCTCACGGGCGCGGCCATCGCCATCCACGGCGGGCTTGACGGCGTCAACGCGGGGGAGTGGGTGAAGGTCATCTACGGCCTGGTCATGAGCCTGCTGTTTGGCTTTGCCATCGGCTGGCTGTGCTGCAAGGCCGTGACGCTCGTCTTTGCCGGCGCCGACCGGCGGCGCACCGACGGCTTCTTCCGCTACGCGCAGATCTTCGGCGCCGGCGCCATGAGCTTCATGCACGGTGCGCAGGACGGCCAGAAGTTCATTGGGGTGCTCTTTCTGGGGATGGCCTTCTGCAACGGCCAGAGCAGCGTGGAGGGCGTCATCATCCCCGTGTGGCTCATGCTGCTGTGCAGCTTCACGATGGGCATCGGCACGAGCGTGGGCGGCGAGCCCATCATCAAGAGCGTGGGCATGGACATGGTGAAGCTCGAGAAGTACCAGGGCTTTGCCGCCGACCTCGCAAGCTCGCTGTGCCTGCTCGTGATGACCCTGCTCGGTATCCCCGTCTCCACCACCCACACCAAGACGAGCTCCATCATGGGCGTGGGTGCGGTGAAGCGCCTCTCGGCCATCAACTTTGGCGTGGTCAAGGACATGATGCTCACCTGGGTGTTCACCTTCCCTGGCTGCGGTCTCATCGCCTTCGCCATGGCCAAGCTGTTCATGTACCTGTTCTAGCCGCCGCCGATGCAAGTCGTGTCCCGTGCATCGTTCAGGGCAAGGCACGGTAGGTGCGAAACGGACCAACGCCTGCGGCCGGCGAAGCGTTCTTGCGAGGTCGGGCGGGGAGGCGGACGAAGGGAACGCCTCCTCACCCAAGCAATCACCGGCCTGCCGGCATTCATAAAACCCGAGGAAGGAAGCCACTATGGCGCGCAAACCCGATTCCTACTACTTCGACAACTTCAACAAGGTTGCGGCCAGCAACCTCGCCGCCGCGCGCCTGCTCGAGCAGGTTATGCGCAACTACGACCCGGCTGAGCTCGAGGCCCGCATGGGCGAGCTGCACGAGATCGAGCAGGCCAACGACGAGCTTCGCCACGAGCTTCTCGACGTGCTCACCTCGGCTTTCATCACACCACTCGAGCGCGAGGACCTGGCCGAGCTCAGCTCCAACCTCGACGACATCACCGACTGCATCGAGGGCGTGCTGCATCGCCTCTACTACAACAACGTCACCGAGGTCACGCCCGGAGCGCTCGAGATGGTCACCATGCTCGTGAAGGCCTGCGAGCAGGTGGAGAAGCTCGTGGCCGAGCTGCCGAACTTCAAGAAGTCCAAGACGCTTGGGGACTACGTGGTCTCGATCAACACGGTGGAGGGCATGGCCGATGACGTCTACATCCGCATCATGCGCGAGCTGCACACGAGTTGCACCGATGCCCTGGCCATCATCGCCACGCGTGAGATCTATATGTACCTCGAGTACACGGTGGACGCCTGCGAGCACGTGGCCGACACCATCGGGGGAATCGTCATGAAGAACAGTTAGGCTTTTGAGCTGGTATATATTGCTATCCGTTATTTATTTCTTATCGGGCGCGGCTGGCCTTAGGTGCTTTGTCTCGCCCGATCTTTTGCTGAGGCTGGCTGTAGCCATGCGCGGGCCGAGCGGTTGGTCTGCCATGTAGCGTGGTTGCCATCGCAGTCCTGAGCGGGTGAGCCGCTAGCCCCGATCGCCCGTCTCGATGCCCTTGAGCACACGCTCGGGGTGGCGGCGCTTGGGGTCGAGCCTGCGCGCCAGCTGGCCCATGAGCCAGGTTGCGCCCACAATCACCGCAAAGTAGATAAGCGCCGTGGAGACGAGCGGGAAGAAGGCGTCGAAGGTGCGGCTGCGGATGATGTCGGAGGCCTTGGTGAGGTCCTGGACGGCCACGTAGCCCACGATGGAGGTCTGCTTCACCATGCCCACGAACTGGCCGGCGTAGAGCTCCCAGATGCGCTGGAAGGCCTGTGGCGCCACGATGCGGCGGAAGGTCTCGGCTTGCGAGAAGCCAAGGGCATGGGCCGCCTCAATCTCGCCCGGGTCAACCGCGGCGAGCCCCGTCTCGTAGATGCCCGCGGTTCCCCCTGCGCCCACGAGGCCAAAGCAGAGGATGGCGACGCCTATGGCGCTGACGCTGACGTTGGCGAAGACGACGTAGTAGAGCACCATGAGCCATACGAGTGCGGGTATGCCAGAGGCCAGCCTGCGCCAAAACGCGTTGAGCGCCCGTAGCCAGCCGCGCTTGCTGCGCCCGGCAAAGGTGAGGCCCACCCCGACGAGGCTCGCGAGCACGAAGGAACCGGCCGCGATGGCGAGCGTGATGCCCAGGCCCGAGGCCACGAGCTTCCAGCGGCTTTCGGTGAGGAAGCTGCTCTTCACGTTGTCCTTGACGCTGCCGAAGAAGCTCTTGGTGGCGGAGCCCTTCTGCTTGTAGACGATGCAGCAGCCGGTGACGAGGTAGGGGTCGGTGAAGTCCGCCTGCTTCTTGCGCTCCTCGGTGGCCGCCGGCCCACAGACGACGTCCAGCTTGTCCGCGTTGAGGGCGGGCAAGGACGCCGAGAAGCTGAGGGTCTGGAACTCGACCCTCATGCCCAGCTCGTAGGCAACGCGCTCGATGACCTCGACGTCATAGCCCGCCTGCTCGCCGTTTTGGATGAAGGTCTGCGGCTCGTTGGAGGAGCTTACGGCCACGCGCAGCACGGGGCCGTCCTCACGCACCGGTACGTCGTCCATGGAGTAGTCGCCGCGCAAGATCCACTTGTCGTAGAGCTCGTCGATGACGCCGTCCTCGCGCATCTGGGCTATGACGCCGTTGATTTTCTCACGAAGCTCGTCGTTGCCCTTGGCGACGGCAAAGCAGGCGCTGTAGTCCAGATAGCACGGGGACACGCGCACGTAACCAGGGTTCTGCCGCTGGTAGAGGATGGCATAGACCTCGGTGAGGGAGACGTAGTCAACCTTGCCGGCGGCAAGCGCCGCCAGCGAGTCGGGGTCTGAGGGGAAGGCCAGCACGTTGCCGTCGGTCACGTTGTCGGTGAGCTCGATGTTGTCGATGGTGCCGTCGCACGTGCCGATGGTGGAACCCGAGAGCATCTCGTACTGCTCGGCCACGGTCATGTTCACCACGTCCGAGCCGCTGCCGACCGGCACGTTGTCGGCCCTGGTCACGAAGACGTAGTTGTTCGTGGCGTAGGTGTCGGTGAAGTCGACCTGCTTGGCGCGCTCCTCGGTGTAGGAGTAGCCCAGGGCGAGGTCGGAGCCGCCCGTGACGACCGAGGTGAGGCAGGCCGAGAAAGCCATGTCCTGGAACTCCACTCGCATGCCGAGCTCGTAGGCCACGCGCTGGATTATCTCGGCGTCGGTACCAACGATCTGCCCGTCGCTGTTGAAGATGTTGGGTTCGGTGGAGGCGCAGCACGCCACGCGCAGGACGGGGCCGTCCTCGCGCACGGGGATGTCGTCGGTGGAGTAGTCGCCCTGGTAGACCCACTTGTCGTAGATGCTCTTGAGCTCGCCGCTGTCACGCATGGTGGCCAGCGCGGCGTTGATCTTGCTCTTGAGCTCGGAGTTGCCCTTCTGGATGAGGAAGCTGTTGTCCATGGAGTAGAAGGACGGGTCAAAGTAGGTGAGGCCCTCGTGGGTCTTCATGAAGAGCCGGGCGGTGGCCTCCACGCAGACGCCGTAGTCAACCTTGCCGGTGGAAAGCGCCATGAGCGTGTCGATGGGCGTCTGGTAGGTCTGTCGGTCTGCGTCGGGGAAGGCTTGCTCGAGGCGTATCTCCGAGAGGCTGCCCTGGAGCACGCCGATCTTCGCGTTCTTGAGGAGCTCGGTCTGCTTTTCCTTCGAGACGGTCGTGGCGATGGCCTCAGCGTTTGCGGTTGAGGCGGGGTAGGCGGCCGTGAACCCGGCGACGGCGAGGGCAAGGACCAGGGCGCTCGCAAGTGCCGCAATGATGTGTTGAGCCTTGCGTCGCGCCTTCATGTGCCGTCGCCTCTTCTTGTTGGTACGAATCGTGATGCCTAGGCAACTGTAGCAAAGTGCGCGGGCATCTATGCTGCCGAGCTGTTTCGTTGGCGGGTTTTGGTGCCGCTGGCCACGCGGCCGGCTCGCCCGTTTTGGCCGGCCCCCTTCCGCGGGTGCCGCTGGCTATGCGGGCGGCTCGTCCGTATCGGTCGGCCCCATTCGTTGCGCCGCAGTATGGCCCGCCTCGCCTCCGCAGCTGCCTACGCCTTGGTCTCGAGTCCCTTGAGGATGGCCGAATCGCTGCGGCGCTTGGGATCAAGCGCCTTGGCGGCCAGACCCAGCAGCCATGCGAACAGCGCGATGGCCGCGAAGTAAATGAGTGCCGTGGAGACGAGCGGGAAGAAGGCCTGGAAGGTGCGGCTGCGGATGATGTCGGAGACCTTGGTGAGGTCGCTGATGGCAACGTAGCCCACGATCGAGGTGGCCTTCACGAGGCTCGTGAGCTGGCCGGCGTAGAGGCCCCACACCGAGCGCGCCGCCTGCGGCAGCACCACGCGGCGGAAGGTCTCCTTGCGCGAGAATCCGAGCGCGAGCGCCGCCTCCAGCTGGCCCTTGTCCACCGAGGCAAGACCCGTGGAGAACACGCCCGAGAGCGGCGCGGCCGCCTCGAGCCCAAAGCAGAGTATGGCAACCACGACGGCAGGGATGTCCACGCCGGCGAAGACCACGTAGTAGAGCAGCATCAGCCACACGAGTACCGGGATGCCCGTGACCACCCTGCAGTAGCCGCGCGAGAAGGCTGCGGCGGCCCCGCCACGCGCCCCCATCCAGCACAAAAGCGCGCCGAAGAGCGTAGCCAGCACGAAGGCGCCCAACGCGATGCCAACCGTGACGCCGAGGCCGCCCAAGATCATCTGCCAGCGGTTCTCGGCGACGAAGGTGCTCTTGAAGTTGGTGCCAAACGTGCCTATGATGCCGCCGCCCTCGGCGTCTTCGTCGATGGTCATGGCGACCCAGGGCTCGTCGTAGAAGCTCTCGGTGAAGTCCAGCTCCTTTGCGCGCTCTTCGGTCCACGAGACGTTTATCGCCACATCGGCCTTGCCGGTGCTTACGGCCGCCAGGCTGCTGGCAAAGCTCGTGTCGATGAACTTGGTCCGATAGCCGGCCTCATAGGCCACGCGCTTCACGATTTCGACGAGCGATCCGGCCGGCTCTCCGTTCTGAATGAACATGACCGGCTCCATGGAGCATGACGCCGTGAACGTGAGCAGCGGGGCGCTCGGGTCATCTATCGCGGGGATGTCATCGGTTGAGTAGTCTGCGTCGACCGTCCACTTGTTGACGACGGCGTCCACCGTGCCGTCCTCCTTGAGCTTCTTGACGGCCGCATCGAGCTTCTCGAGCAGCTCGTCATTGCCCTTGGCGACAGCCAGACGGGAGTCGCATGAGTACAGCGTCTCGCTGAGGTAGGTGTAGTTGGGGTGCGAGCGCATATAGAGCAGGGTGGAGCTGAGCGGCTGGATGGCGTAGTCCACCTTGCCCGCTTCGAGCGCGGCGACGATGTCGTTCACGTTGGCGAACTGGCTAAGCTTGGCGTTTGGGTAGTCCTGCTCGGCCTCCTGGGCCATGAGGCTGCCCACCTCCACACCGATGGAGGCGTTTGCGAGAAGCTCGTCCTGTTCCTCCCGCGTTGCCTGGATGGCGCGGTCGGTGATCGACTCGGCCCAGGCGCCGACGGGCGTGGCGGCGGCAAGGGCGCAGGCAGCGAGCGCAAGGGCGGCGAGCGTTCGCATGATGCCACGGCGGCCGATTTCGTGCATATTCATCATTTGACCTCGATTCCCTTGAGGATGAGCGGGGCTGGGCGCCTTCTCGGGTCGGTTGTGCGCCCAAGAAGGCCCAGCAGCCACGCGAACAGCGCGATGGCGGCGAAGTAGATGAGGGCGGTGGAGACGAGCGGGAAGAAGGCCTGGAAGGTTCGGCTGCGTATGATGTCGGAGACCTTGGTGAGGTCGGTGATGGCCACGTAGCCAACTACCGAGGTGCCCTTGATGAGGCTCGTGAGCTGGCCTGAGTACAGCCCCCACACCGAGCGCGCCGCCTGCGGCAGCACCACGCGGCGGAAGGTCTCGCCATGCGAGAAGCCCAACGCGAGCGCCGCCTCCACCTGGCCCTTGTCCACCGAGGCGAGGCCGGCGGAGAAGACGTCGGAAAGCGGAGCGGCCGCCTCGAGCCCGAAGCAGAGGATGGCCACCGCCACGGCGGGGATGTCCACGCCGGCGAAGACGACGTAGTAGAGAAGCATCAGCCACACGAGCACCGGGATGCCTGTGACGAGCCTGCAGTAGGCCCGCGAGAAGGCCGCCGCCGCGCCGCCGCGCGCGTCAAGCCAGCACAATGCGGCGCCGAAGACGGTGGCCAGCACGAAGGCCCCCAGGGCGACGGCGACCGTGACGCCCAGACCGCCAAGGATCATCTGCCAACGGCTTTCGGCCAAGAAGGTGCTGGTGAAGTTGGCCTCCAGGGTGTCAAAGAAGCCCTCGGGCTCGGCGTCTTCGTCGATGGTCATGGCGACCCAGGGCTCGTCGTAGAAACTCTCGGTGAAGTTCATCTCCTTCTCGCGCTCGGGCGTCTTGGAGACGTTGAGGGCCACGTCGGCCTTGCCGGTGCTCACGGCCGCCAGGCAGCTGGCGAAGTTGGTGTCGATGAACTCGGTGCGCATGCCGCACTCGTAGGCCGCGCGCTTTACGAGCTCGATGAGCGAACCCGTCGGTTTGCCGTCTTGGATGAACATCACCGGCTCCATGGCGCAGGCGCTCGCCACCGTGAGCACAGGGGCGCTGGGGTCGTCAATCTCGGGTATGTCGTCGGTGGAGTAGTTGCCCTCGACCGTCCACTTGGCAATCACGGCGTCCACCGTGCCGTCTTCCTTGAGCTTGGTGATGGCCGCGCTGAGCTTCTCGGTCAGCTCGTCCTTGCCCTTGCCAACCGCAAGGCGCGAGTCGAAGGAGTAGAGCCCGTTGCCGAGGTAGGTGTACTTGGCGTTCGTGCGCATGTAGAGCAGCGTCGCGCTCAGGGGTTCGATGGCGTAGTCAACCTTGCCCGCGTCGAGCGCGGCAACGATGTCGCTTAAGGTGGTGAACTCGCTGACCTCGGCGTTTTGGTAGTCGTTCTCGACGTATTGGGCCGTGAGGCCACCCGTCTGCGCGCCGATGCGCGCACTTCCGAGAAGCTCGTCTCGCTCCTCGTCGCTCACTTGGATGGCGCGGTCTTTGACGGATTGCGCCTGGGCCGCCACGGGCATGGCGAGGGCGAGCAGGCATGCCGCCAGGGCGAGCGGGCCCGCCAGCTTGGCGAGGGCGCGGGAGATGTTGGACGTGCGTCTAGGCATCAGCTGGTCTCGATCCCCTTAAGTATGCGCGCCCTGGAGCGCCTCTTCGGCTCGAGCGTCTTGCCCAAGCGCCCCAGTAGCCAGCCTGCCAGCGCGATGGCGGCGAAGTAGATGAGGGCGGTGGAGACGAGCGGGAAGAAGGCCTGGAAGGTGCGGCTGCGGATGATGTCGGAGACCTTGGTGAGGTCGTTGATGGCGACGTAGCCAACCACCGAGGTCCCCTTGATGAGGTTCGTGAGCTGCCCGGCATAGAGGCCCCACACGCTTCGGATGGCCTGGGGCAGCACCACGCGCTGGAAGGCCTCCTTGCGCGAGAACCCCAGCGCCAGCGCCGCCTCCACCTGCCCCTTGTCAACCGACTCGAGCCCGGTCATGAACACCGAGGCGAGGGGAGCGGCACTTACGAGGCCAAAGCAGAGGATGGCCACGAGCACGGCTGAGATGTCAACCCCGGCAAAGAGGACGTAGTACAGCAGCATCAGCCAGACAAGCACCGGGATGCCCGTCGCGACGCGCGAGTAGACGGTGCTTGCCTTGGCGATGGCGCCGCCTCGGGTGCCCATCCAACACAGGATGGCGCCGAGCAGGGTCGCCAGCGCGAAGGCGCCGACGGATATGCCTGCGGTGACGCCCAGGCCGCCGAGGACGAGCTGCCAGCGGTCCTCGGTAAGGAAGGTGGACTCAAAGCTGTTCGCGATGGCCTCGAGCGGGCCTGCGGCAGCCGAGTCGTCGGAGACGTACATGGCGATCCAGCGCACGTCCTCGACGGGCTCGGTGAAGCAGAACTGCTTCTTTCGCTCCTCGGTGGGGGCAAAGTGCAGGCCGAAGTCCACCTTGCCGGAGGCCACGGCCGAAAGCTCTGCCGAGAAGGTCATGTCCTGAAACTCCACGCGGTAGCCGGCGAGGTAGGCGGCGCGCATGGCGATCTCGACGTCCAGGCCCTTGATTTGGCCGTTCTGGATGAAGATGACGGGCTCCTCAGAGGCGGGGCAGGCCACCTTGAGCACGGGGGCCTCTTCGTTTACCGGGACGTCATCCATGGAGTAGTCGCCCTCGACCACCCATTTGTTGAAGAGGGCGTCGAGCGTGCCCTCCTCGTCGAGCTGCGTGATGGCGGCGCTCAGCTTGTCGCGCAGCTCCTCGTTGCCCTTGGCCAGGCCAAAGGTGTCGTTCACCTCAAAGAGCCCGGCGTCGAGGTAGCTGTACTTGGCGTCGTTGCGCATATAGAGCAGCGCCATGGTCTCGGGAACGAAGGCGTAGTCGATGCGTCCCGAGTCCAGCGCCACCACGCCGTCGGAGATGCTGGGGTAGTCATAGAACTCGGCCTCCGGGTAGGTCTGCTGGCCATAGATCATGGCCACCGAACCGGTGCTGCTGCCGAGCTTGGCGTGGGCGAGGAGCTCGTCTTGCTCCTCATTGGTCACATGGGTGATGCGTTCGGTGAGCGTCGAGTCCACGGCCTCGGCGCTTGCGCTCATGGCCGCTCGCGCCTGCGAGGGCAGCGCCACGAGGGCAAGCGCCACGAGAGCGAGCGCCGCGCAGGCAAGCGCGAGTGCAGGGCGGTATGTGGGGCGCTGGTTCACGGGCGCTCGATTCCCTTGAGGACGGAGGCCTCGCGGCGGCGCTTGGGGTCAAGCGCCTTGGAGGCCAGGCCCAGCAGCCACGCGAACAGCGCGATCACGGCGAAGTAGATGAGCGCCGTGGAGACGAGCGGGAAGAAGGCCTGGAAGGTGCGGCTGCGGATGATGTCGGAGACCTTGGTGAGGTCGTTGATGGCAACGTAGCCCACGATGGAGGTACCCTTCACGAGACTCGTGAGCTGCCCTGAGTACAGCCCCCACACGCTGCGCGCCGCCTGCGGCAGCACCACGCGCTGGAATGCCTCCTTGCGGGAGAACCCGAGCGCGAGCGCCGCCTCCACCTGGCCCTTGTCCACCGAGGCGAGGCCCGTGGAAAAGACGCCCGAGAGCGGCGCGGCTGCCTCGAGTCCAAAGCAGAGTATGGCCACCGCCACGGCGGGGATGTCCACGCCGGCAAAGACCACGTAGTAGAGCAGCATCAGCCACACGAGCACCGGGATGCCGGTGACGAGCCTGCAGTAGCCGCGGGAGAAGGCCGCGGCCACGCCTCCGCGAGCCCCCATCCAGCACAATAGGGCGCCGAAGAGCGTGGCCAGCACGAAGGCCCCCAGGGCGATGACGACCGTGACGCCAAGGCCTTCCAATATCATCTGCCAGCGGCCCTCGGCGACGAAGGTGCTCTTGACGTTGCTCTTGAGCTCCTCAAAGAAGCCCGTCCCCTCGGCGTCGGCGTCCACGAACATCGCGACCCACTTCTGCTCGTAGCCAGTCTGGGTGAAGCTCAGCTGCTTCTCGCGCTCGGCGGTCTTGGAGTAGCCGAGGGCGACGTCGGCCTTGCCGGAGGCGACGGAGGCGAGCTCGCCGGCAAAGGTCGTGTTGGTGATCTCGGCGCGCATGCCAAGCTCATAGGCCACACGCTTGGCAATCTCGACGTCGAGGCCCGCGAGCTCGCCGTCCTGGACGAAGGACGTGGGCTCGTTGGTGGCTGCGGTCACGAACCTCAGCACCGGGGCGCTCGGGTCGTCCACCTCGGGGATGTCGTCCATGGAGTAGTCGCCGTCCACGAGCCAACGCTCCACGGCCTCGTCGATGGTGCCCTCGGCCTTGATGTTGTCGAGCGCGGAGTTCAGCTTCTCCAGCAGTTCGTCGTTGCCCTTGGCAACGGAGAGGCACTGGTCAAACGAGTACAGGCCACAGCTGAGGTAGGTGTAGCTCGGGTTCTCGCGCATATAGAGCAGCGCGGTGGAGTCGGGCAGCACGGCGTAGTCGAGCTTGCCGGCCGTGAGCGAGGCGGCGATGTCGCTGATGTTCTCGAACTGCAGCACCGTGGCGTCGGGGAAGTCGCGCTCGGCATACTGGCTGGTAAGGCCGCCGAGGTGGGCGCCGATGCGCGCGTTCTTGAGCAGCTCGTTCTGCTCCTCGGCACTCGCCTCGACAACGCGGTCCTTCACAGATTCGGCGTGCGCCGGGACGGGAAGCGCGCAGGCAAGCGCCAGCGCGCAAATCGCAAGGACGAGTGCGCGCGCAAGGCGCGAGCCAGCAAAGGGATTCCTAGTCATGTGCGCCCCTTACATGCTGATGCGCAGGGCGCCCGGGACGCTTTCGACCGTCTTGGCGTAGCCGTCGATG
>CAVJWS010000056.1:0-14411 GCA_963653485.1 Prevotella sp. CAG:279 | reverse complement strand
CGGCGATCTTGCCGGCGTCCTTGGTGGCCTGGCGCTGGGCGTCGTTGAAGTAGGCCGGGACGGTGATGACGGCGTCGGTGACGGTCTCGCCGAGGTACTTCTCGGCGTCGGCCTTCATCTTGGCGAGCGTCATGGCGCTGACCTGCTCGGGCGTGAAGTCCTCGCCGTCAATCTCCACGACGGCACGGCCGCCCTGGCCCTCCTTGACCTTATAGGGGACCGTCTTGAGCTCAGAGGTGACCTCGGAGTACTTGCGGCCCATGAAGCGCTTGATGGAGAAGACGGTGTTCTGCGGGTTGGTGACGGCCTGGTTCTTGGCCGACTTGCCGACGATGCGGTCACCCTCGGCGCGGAAGCCCACGACGGACGGCGTGGTGCGGTCGCCCTCTGCGTTCACGATGATGGTGGGCTGGCCGCCCTCCAGGACTGCCATGGCGGAGTTGGTGGTGCCGAGGTCGATGCCGAGAATCTTGCTCATGTTTGGCACGTTCCTTTCTTGTTGCGCGCAGGCCGCGTGGGGCCTACGCTCGCTTGGCCGGCCAGCAGGCACTCGCCAACCGGCCTGCCCGCCTGTGCGGGCGCGTTTGTTATCGGTAACTATATATCCTTTGCGTGGCGTTCTTATACAAAATCTAAGTCAATTGACGATAGATTTCTTGTTTTGCCCACTTTAGGGGGTTGAGGATGGGGCGCGCTGGGCGACGTTGAGAGGGGCGCGGGAGCATTCCGATTGACTCCGAAGACGGACGACCATGCGAGAAGCTCGGTGCGTAGGGACCGGCGCTTTGTGAGCGCACGAGCGACAAAGGCGAATCGCCAGCGACGAGAAGCCGTCACTCAAGCGCTCTCATGCCCACATCAAACGGAGCGAGAGAGTTACGCAGGACCGTGTCGGCAACAACCCCGCAGGCATGGGGGCGCAGCGCCCGCAAGCCGAACAAAATACCCCTGAGACCATGGTATTTAGCTAGGCGAACGGTCCGAATTTGGGACGAATGAACAATTTTCAATAGCCCCTTGCAATCCCCTCCCCGATTGGTATTCTCACCATAAAGGAGCTGCTAGAAAGGTTACCAGGGCTTACTTTTTGGTAACTGAGGCTAACTTTTACAGCGGCTTTTAGCACACGAAGAAGGGAATCATCATGGCCCATCCTGTTATTGACGCCGACGAGTGCGTCGCCTGCGGCGTTTGCGCCGACACCTGCCCCTGCGACGTTCTCGAGATTGCCGACGTCGCCGTCGTCAAGGACGAGGACTCCTGCGTTGCCTGCGGCTCCTGCCAGGAGGCTTGCCCGGCCGGCGCCATCACCGAGATCGTCGAGGACTAGCTTTTAGCTGGGGACCATCCGGCTCGTCCGGATGAGCGGCCGCCACGCGGAGAGGTGCGGCGGCCTTGGGCATACGCCCGCGCCACGGGGAGCCGAAAGGCTTAGGCGCAAAATGCGAGGGGGACAGCCAACCGGCCGTCCCCCTCTTCTTGTATGCATTGGTTGCGCGCGGCGTGGGACTTCACGCGTGGCCCGCATGCGCTGATTGCGCGATTCTGGAATCTCACGCGGCTTGGCCCGCCTGCGGAAGCGGACGCCCCGCCGGCCGCGTAAGCCGCAAGGCATCTGCAAGCGTACGCAGGCCGCATGACGCCCGCAAGCGCGCGGCCGCGTCAAGCCGGCAAGGGCCACGGCCCGATGCGGCGATACCGCGCGCAGCTCAGCGCGCCGAGCAGCCCCTACAGGTTGCGCAGGGCGTCCACCAAGGAGACCTTGCCCTCGGCAACCTCGCTCGCCTGCTTGATGACCTTGGCGGGCACGCCGGCCACCACGGCGCCGGCCGGCACGTCCTCCACGCAGACGGCGCCGGCGGCCACCACGGCGCCCTTGCCCACGCGCACGCCCTCGAGCACCACGGCGTTGGCGCCGATGAGGACGTCGTCCTCGATGATGACGGGCGTGGCGCTCGCAGGCTCGACCACGCCGGCGAGCACGGTGCCGGCGCCGATGTGGCAGTGCTTGCCCACGGTGGCGCGGCCGCCCAGGACGGCGCCCATGTCAATCATGGTGCCCTCGCCGATGACCGAGCCGATGTTGATGACGGCGCCCATCATGATGACGGCGTTGTCGCCAATCTCCACCTTGTCGCGGATGATGGCGCCCGGTTCGATGCGGGCGTGGATGCCCTTCTTGTCGAGCAGCGGCACGCCGGTGTTGCGGCCGTCGTTCTCCACCACGTAGTCCACGACGGCGCCGGACTCGCTGGCGGCCGCAAAAACGCCCTCGAGCTCGGTCCAGTCGCCAAAGACCACGCGACCCTCGGGGGTGCCGAAGACCTTGGCCTCGCCGTAGTTCACGCTGGCACCATCGGCCTCGCGGACGTAGACCTTCACCGGCGTCTTCTTGGGGGCCGTGGCGATGTAGTTGATGATTTCCTGAGCGTCCATTCGGCGCTTCCTCTCTTGTCGTTACCCAACCGAACATGCTGTTTGCCGCGCTGCATTGTAAGCGAGGGCGGCCCCGCGCCGCGGCCCGCCCTCGCCAGTGTCACGCAGATGAAAAGGTATGCAGGCGGCGCGGCGGCACTCGCCCTATGGCGAGCCTCGCATGCGGGCGGCTCAGCTGCCCATATCAAGGCGACCCTAGGCAGGCATATAAGCGCAGGCCAAAGGCGCGCGCGGGCGACCCGCCAAAACAGCGGCGGCCAAGCACGCCAGCCCCACGTCCTAGCCGAACATCACCGTGTCGAAGTCGTAGAAGCCGGGCTCGCGGCCGGTCATCTTGCGGGCGGCGGCCAGGGCGCCGTTCACGAAGATCTGGCGGCTCGTGGCGCGGTGCGTGAGACTGACCTCCTCGTCGGTGCCAAAGAAGCTCACCGTGTGGACGCCGGCCACCGTGCCGCCGCGCAGCGAGTGCACGCCCACCTCGTGCGGGTCGCGCTTGCCCACCATGCCCTCGCGGCCGTAGACGGGCGCGTACTGGCCGCGACCCTCCTCGGCCTCGGTGGCAACCACGGCATCGAGCAGCAGCTTGGCGGTGCCGCTGGGTGCGTCCACCTTCTGGTTGTGGTGGGTCTCGACAATCTCCACCTCAAAGCCGGCGAGCTCGCGGGCGGCAAGCGCCGTGGCGTGGCGCAGCGCGGCGATGCCCAGCGAGTAGTTGCCCGAGTGCAGCACGGCGCTGCCCTGCGCCAGCAAGCGCAGCTCGTTCATCTGCTCGTCGGTGTAGCCGGTGGTGCCGCTCACCAGGGAGGCGCCGGTGCGGCGCACGTAGGCGGCCACGGCCGGCAGCGTCACCACGTTGGAGAAGTCGATGAGGACGTCGGCCGCAGGCACGGCCTCGGCTGCCGTGAGGTCAAAGCCAATCTGGGCAACCACCTCAAAGACGGGCGAGCCGTCCTGCCCCACCATGGCTTCGGCCGTGGAGCGGATGAGCGAGCCCATGCGGCCCTCGCCCATGATGGCGACGCGGACGGGCACGGCGGCGCGGCAGTTCTCGTTAGCCAAGGATGCCAGCCCCCTTCATGGCCTCGACGAGCTTGGCCTTGGGGCCCTCGCTCATGGGGTAGAGCGGCAGGCGGTAGTTGGCGTCGATGAGGCCCATCTGCGCCAGCGCCTCCTTCACGGGGATGGGGTTGACCTCGCCAAAGAGGGCCGAGATGAGCGGCTGGCCCTCCACCTGGATCTTGGTAGCGCGCGCCGCGTCGCCGTCCAGGTAGGCGCGGCACATCTCGTGCACGAGGGCCGGCTGCACGTCGGCCCACACGCTCACGGTGCCCGAGCCGCCCAGCGCCATCATCGGCACGGTGAGGGCGTCCTCGCCGGAGTACAGGCGGAAATCGCTCGAGATGCAGTGGGCGATGCTGGCCGCGTAGGCCATGTTGCCGCTGGCCTCCTTCATGCCCATCACGTTGGGGTGGGCGGCCAGGCGCTCCACGTTGCGCGCAGAGATGGAGCAGCCCGTGCGGCCGGGGATGTTATAGAGGATGCAGGGGATGTCCACGGCGTCGGCCGTGTGCTTGAGGTGCTGGTAGATGCCCTCTTCGTTAGACTTGTTGTAGTAGGGCGAGATGATGAGCAGGCCGTCGGCGCCCAGCTCCTGGTACTCGAGGCTCTTGCGCGTCTGCACGGCGGTGCAGTTGGAGCCCGAGCCGGCGATCACCGGCACGCGGCCGGCCACGTGCTCCACGGCGAACTTCACCACGGAGGCGTCTTCCTCGTCGGTCATGGTCGCGGACTCGCCGGTGGTGCCCAGCACCAGGATGCCGTCGGTGCCGTTCTCCACGTGGAACTCGAGCAGGCGCTCGAGCTGCTCGAAGTTGACCGAACCGTCCTCGTGAAACGGGGTGACGAGGGCCACGATGGAGCCCTCGAGGTTACGAACGTCCATATCCTTCTCCTTGCCTTGCCGCACGGGCGGCTTCCTGTATGACGCGGTTTGCCACGGGGCAGCCTTACGAGGGCGATGCCGCGGCACCTGGGGTTGGCCTCGCCCACACGTGAGCCGGCCAACAAGCCCCAGCTATTTGATGCCGTCTAGCCCCTCAGCTGCGGCAGTAAGCTTCTCGAACACCTCGGGCAGCACGCTGAACGTGGCGAAGTAGTCGCTCGGGCGCTCGGCGCGGCGGATGAGCTCGCCCGTGCCGTCCGCACGCAGCAGGACCTCGGCCGCACGCAGGCGCCCGTTGTAGTTGTAGCCCATCGAATAGCCGTGGGCGCCCGAGTCGTGGATGACGAGCAGGTCGCCCACCTCAACCGGCGGCAGGGCGCGGTCGCGGGCAAACTTGTCGCTGTTCTCGCAGAGGTTGCCCGTGACGTCGTAGGTGCGGGTGGCCTCCGCACGCGTCTTGTCCGGGCCTGTCGGCTGGCCCACCACGCTCACGTGGTGGTAGGCGCCGTACATCGCCGGGCGGATGAGGTCCACGGCGCTCGCGTCCACGCCGACGTAGTCCTTGTAGATGCGCTTCTCGTGGATGGCGCGCGTGACCACGCAGCCGTAGGGGGCCAGCATAAAGCGTCCCATCTCGGTGTATATGGCCACGTCGCCCATGCCGGCCGGCACGAGGATCTCGTCGTAGGCCGCGTGGACGCCCTCGCCAATCACCGCGATGTCGTTGCCGGTCTGGCCGGGCAGGTAGGGCACGCCCACGCCGCCGGACAGGTTGATGAACGCGACGTGCGCGCCGGTCTTTTGCTGCAGGTCAACCGCAAGCTTGAACAGGATGCGCGCAAGCTCGGGGTAGTACTCGTTGGTGACGGTGTTGCTCGCCAGGAAGGCATGGATACCAAACTCCTCGGCGCCCTTGGCCTTGAGCATGGAGAAGGCCTCGAAAAGCTGCTCGGTGGTCATGCCGTACTTGGAGTCCCCGGGGTTGTCCATGATGCCGTTGGCCAGCTCAAAGAAGCCGCCGGGGTTAAAGCGGCAGCTCACGGTCTTGGGGATGGGGCCAGCCACCTTCTCATAGAACTCGATGTGGCTGATGTCGTCAAAGTTGACGATGGCCCCCAGCTCGGCCGCCTTGGCAAAGTCGGGCGCGGGCGTGTCGTTGGAGGAGAACATGATGTGCTCGCCCGTGATGCCCAGGGCCTCGGAAATCATGAGCTCGGTGTAGCTGGAGCAGTCGCAGCCGCAGCCGTACTCCGACAAAATCTTGATGAGCGCGGGGTTGGGGTTGGCCTTCACCGCAAAGTACTCGCGAAAGCCCGGGTTCCAGGCAAAGGCCGCGCGCACGGCCTCCATGTTCTTGCGGATGCCCGCCTCGTCATAGAGGTGGAAGGGCGTGGGGAACTGCTCGCACAGGCGCTCGAAGGTCTCCTTGGATGCAAAGGGAACCTTGAGGTCATAGCCCTGGTTGGGAAGATTTGCGAGGTCGGCGGGCGAGGTAACACTCGTCTGCGCTGCCGTCTGCGACGGCGTGGTGTGCTCGTGCGGCGCGCTCATGCGGCTCCAATCGATAGCGCTCCTGCAGGGATGGTGGGCCGCGGACGCGGCCACTGCAGACAGTCCGACGGGTCTCCCCCGCCGGCCCACCCGGCTGCGCCGTGCCCGGCGTCCGAGTTCGGCGGACTCGCCTCCGCGGGGGTCTGCGCCTGCCGGCTCGCCCGCGCTTCCTCTCGTCCGCGCCTCTATCAGTGGGGCTACCCTAACACATTTGCCTCCGCCCAAGCCCCGGGGCTGCAGTTTTGTGGACGGCCCGCAAGGGTACGGCAACTCCGCCCGCCGAGAAGGACCGGCCGCTTGAACCTGAAAGCTGCGGCGGCTGGGTAGACTTCCCGCAACGATCACGCGAGAAAGGCTACGCATGGCAATCACCAGAAGAGAGTTCCTCCTCGGCAGCGCTGGCATGGGGCTGGCGGCCCTGGGGCTCGTTGGCTGCGGTGGCTCCGCCGGCACCGGCGCCACCTGGACAGCCACGGCCGACGATTCGCTCGATTGCCTCACCATGCAGGTCGCCGGCGGCAGCGTGGTGGCCATGACCGGCGACGGCTGGGCCCCGCGCGACGGCTACGTGCAGCTGCAGCTGAGCGGCGCCTCCATCCCCGGCCAACAGATCGAGGGCGTGGCCGAGAAGGACGGCACGCTCACCGTCACGCTCAAGACCAACGACGGCATCCAGACCATGGACCTGCTGCTCACGCAGTGGAAGCTCGAGGGCGGCGACGTGGACGGCATCTCCAAGGTGCTCGTGGACTACGGAAACGACGACGTCCGCGAGGCACAGAAGTCCTACGACTAGGCAGCCCCCGCTGTTTCCAATGCGTATACCGCGAGCCGATGACGCGCCGCCCGCGCCGGCGCGGCGTATAGTCGTGGCAGCAAAACGGACGGGTCCGGCAAGGCCGCGCCGCAGCGCGGTGCTCGCGCCCGGGCGCGGCGCCAACACCGCGCGTGGGCACAGTAGCAGCGCGCGACACGCGCATCGCCAATGCGCAGCTCGCGCGACGCGCCAAGCCGGACCCGCAAACCCCAGACGGGAGCACCATGACAGACCTTGAGCTCGTGACCACCTTCAGGCGCGACCTGCACCGCATCCCCGAGGTCGACTTCGACCTGCCAGAGACCATCGCCTACGTGCGCCAGGTGCTCGAGGGCCTCTCCTGCGAGATCATCGAGCCCTGCCGCAGCTGCGTGGTGGCCTACTTTGACGTGGACGCCGCGGCCGGTCGCGAGCCGGGCGGCGCCACGACGGCCGTCCGTGCCGACATGGACGCCCTGCCCATTAGCGAGCACAGCGGCGTCCCCTTCAGCTCCACCAAGCCCGGCCAGATGCACGCCTGCGGCCACGACGGCCATATGGCCATGGCGCTGGCAACCGCCTGCTGGGTAGACGACGTGCTCGCCGGCGTGCGCACAGGCCAGGACTGCCCCCTGCCCCATAACGTCCTCTTCGTGTTCCAGCCGGCCGAGGAGACCACCGGCGGCGCCCTCTCCGTCTGCGAGAGCAGCGTGTTCGAGCACTACCACGTGGACCGCATCTTTGGCTTCCACGTATGGCCCGACCTGCCGGAAGGCGTCGTCGCGACCCGCCCGGGCCCGCTGCTCGCTTCCTCAAACCAGCTCACGCTCACCATCCACGGCACCTCGAGCCACATCGCCAAGGCCGACAAGGGCAACGACGCCCTGATGGCCGGCGCGCGCTTTCTCACCGGCGTCGAGGACCTCATGGCCGAGCTCTCCGCCAGCGAGCCCTGCCTACTCAAGTTCGGCCACATGACAAGCGGCACCGTCCGCAACGCCATCAGCCCGCTCAGCGTCATCGAGGGCAGCCTGCGCCTCTACTCCGACGAGATGTTCGACCGCGCAAAGGCCGGCGTCATCGAGGTGGCCGACCGCGCCTGCGCCGCCTACGGCTGCACCTACGACCTGGACCTCGAGAGGGGCTACCCGCCTGTGGTGAACGACGAGGAACTCTACGAGTTCGTGCAAGGCGTTTTGGGCGATGAGCTGGGATTTGTTGAGCAGCCGCTACTCATTGCCGAGGACTTCGCCTTCTACCAGCGCCACCTGCCGGGCCTGTTCATGCTGCTGGGCACCGGAACCGGCATCGCGCTGCACTCCGACGAGTTCGTCATGGACGAGAAGGTCCTCGTGCGGGGAGTCGAGACCTACCGTAAGCTGTTGCAGACCCCCTAGCCGCCCAACCGCGAAACGGAAGTGACCATGAAGTTCCTCATCGCAAGCGACATCCACGGCTCGGCCGCCTGGTGCCGCCGCCTCATGGACGCCCTCGACTCCGAGCAGCCCGACCGCCTGCTTTTGCTCGGCGACGTCCTCTACCACGGACCGCGCAACGACCTGCCCGAGGGCTACGCGCCCAAGGAGGTCATTTCCATGCTGAACCCGCTCGCGAAAAGCATCATCTGCGTGCGCGGCAACTGCGAGGCCGAGGTGGACCAGATGGTCCTCGACTTCCCCTGCATGGCTAGCTACACCACCGTCCTTGACCCTTCGGCAGCCCTCATGCCGGACGGCAGCGCGCGCGAGCAGGCCGGCTGCGAGCTCTTCCTCACGCACGGACACGTCTTTGGCGCGGGCTTCCACAACAGCGTGGACGAGTTGCCGCAGCTGCCATCCGGCTCGCTTCTGCTCTTTGGCCACACGCACAAGAAGGTGAGCGAGCCCGCGCCCGGCCATGAGGGCGTCTGGGCGTTCAACCCCGGTAGCGTCTCCATCCCCAAGGACGGAACCCACAGCTACGGCGTCTACGAGAACGGCGCCGTAAGGCACGTCATCTTGGGCTAGTAGCCACTCGAATGCTGGCTGCCGCGCGAGCGGCACCCAGCGCCGCGTAAACGACATGCCTGAGCTGGGGCTATTTGCGTCCCGGCGCACGGGGGGGTGCCCATGACGTCGTCTTCGGCAAGCCCCACGAGCGGCGGCACACGCCATCGCACCCCACAACCACCAAACGCAAAACGGGCGGCCCAACCGGGTCGCCCGTCTCATATACGTAGCTATGCCACCGCGGCCCGCGCGCTAAAACTTGCTCGGAACGCCGCCCTCGGCAACCAGGGCCTCGGCGTGCTCACGCAGCTCGGCCACCACCTCGGGGATGCGCTCGCGCTCGTAGGGCGTGGTCTGGTAGACGTAGTTGAGCCAGTTGCGATACAGCAGGTTGGCGTGGCTGCGCCAGGTGAAGATAGGCTGACGCTCGGGGTCGTCCTCGGGGAAGTAGTTCTGCGGCAGCTGGATGGGCAGCCCGGCGTGGAAGTCGCGCCAATACTCGTCGGCCAGGGTGTCGCGGCCGTACTCAAAGTGGCCGAGGGCGTAGATCTCGTGGAAGTCGCGCGTGGCTATGAGGGCAGGTCCGCTCGTGGCGCCACGGGAGAGCACCTGCAGCGAGGGGTCGGCCTCGATCTCACGCTCGTCGGGCACGGCGTGACGGCTGTGCGGCATGTTGTGGACCTCGTCAAAGCCGTTGGTGAGGAAGTTGTACTCGTCGCACAGGCGCTGCGGGAACACGCCAAAGATCTTGCTGCCGAGGACGCGCTTGTGCACGCCGTGGAAGTGGTAGAGGCCGGCAAAGGCGCCCCAGCAGAGGAACATCGTGGAAAGCACGTGCTCGGAGGCCCAATCCATAATCTCGCAGAGCTCGTCCCAATAGTCCACGTCCTCAAAGGGCATCTGCTCGATGGGCGCGCCGGTGATGATGAGGCCGTCGTAGTTGTTGACCTTGAGGGTCTCGAAGGTGTCGTAGAACTTCACCAGGTGGTCGGCCGCGTGCGTGGCCTCGTGGGTGGAGACGCGCATGAAGTCCACGCTCACCTGCAGCGGCGACTTGGAGATGAGGCGCAGGATCTGCGTCTCGGTCTCGATCTTGGTGGGCATGAGGTTGAGCAGGCAGACGTTGAGCGGGCGAATCTGCTGCTTGCTGGCCACGTCTTCCTCAAGGGCGAAGATGCGCTCCTGCTGCAGGATGCGCTTGGCGGGCAAGCCGTCGGGGATGTTGATGGGCATTGGGGTGGAGCCTTTCTGCGCCCTGACGCCCGGCAGATGAAACCGGGGGCGGGCCATGGCGCCGGTCGGTCTGCCGCCGGCGAAGGTACATGCAGCTCTTGATGGTAGCGCAGCGACCGTCGCCGCGCGAGGGCGGCTACGGCGAGCGGGGCGACGCGCGAGCAGCAAGCCGAGGGCGGGCGCAGGCTGAATGGCGCGGGGCAGCGGCTTCAGGCCGCAGCGGGCAAGCAGTGCGGCCGCGCGTTCAAGCAAGCGCGCAAAGCCACGCCGAACAAGCCAACCCCGCAAAACCAGGCGCGCGCGGCGCATAATGGCCCCAGTCAAGACGAAGGAAGGGAACCCATGACCAAGCTCTCGAGCTACTACCTGCCCGGCCTCTACGTGGAAGACCACTCCATCGAGGTCCCGCTCGACTGGCGCGGCACCGAGCCCGCCCAGGCCGCAACCGACGGCCTGCCCCGCGGCGAGCGCATCCACCTCTTCTACCGCACGGCCTGCTCACCCGAGAACAAGGGCCGCAACCTGCCCCTGCTCGTGTTTTTGCAGGGCGGCCCCGGTGGCCAGGGACCGCGCCTTCTTGGCCCCAACTCAGACGGCTGGGTGGCCGAGGCCATCAGGCATTACCGCCTCGTGCTGCCCGACCAGCGCGGCACCGGCCGCAGCGAACACGTGAGCCGCCACGTCCTCGAGGCCCGCGGCGGCGTGACCGAGCAGGCCGAGTTCCTCAAGCGCTTCCTCGCCCGCTCCATCGTGCGCGACTTTGAGTACCTGCGCCTCACCGAGTTCTCCGGCCGCAGGTGGACTACCCTCGGCCAGAGCTATGGCGGTTTTCTCACCCTCTGCTACCTGAGCTTTTATCCCGAAGGCGTTGCCGCGAGCTTCACCTGCGGCGGCATCCCGCACGTGCCGGCCAGCGCCGCGGACGTCTATGCCCACACCTTCCCGCGCATGGCCGCCAAGACCCGCGCCTACTACGAACGCCACCCGGAAGACGAGCAACGTTTTGCCGCCATCGCCGATGCCTGCGCAGCGGATGACGTGCGCCTGCCCGACGGCAGCCCGCTCACGCCGCGCCGTCTGCAGACTCTTGGCAGCGGCCTTGGCATGAAGCCCGCGCCCGAGCGGCTCCACGCCCTGCTCGACACCGCCTTTGAGACCGGCGACGGCTCGCTTGCCTGCGCAGGCAACGAACCGCAGCTCACCGATGCCTTCCTCATGGCCGCGCTGCAGAGCCTCACCACCGCGGGCAACCCGCTCTACTGGGTGCTGCAGGAGTTCATCTACGCCGATGGCGCGCTCGAGGCGCCCATTCGCTGGGCGGCCGAGCACGAATATCTCTCGCGCCCGGAGTTTGCCGCGACGGCCCGCCCGCTCATGCTCACCGGCGAGGCGGCCTTCCCCTTCATGCTCGAGGACGACCCGCTGCTGGCACCCTTCAAGCCGGCGGTGGACCTGCTCATGGAGGACACAGAGTTCGATCAGATCTATGACGAGGCCCAGCTCGCGGCCAACACGGTGCCGCTGCAGGCGGCCGTCTACTTTGACGACCTCTACGTGGACTCCGGCCTGCAGCTCGACACCCTCAGCCGCGTGGGCGCGAGCCACGCCTGGGTCACGAATGAGTTCGAGCACGACGGCCTGCACGGCAGCGAGGTCTTCGGTCACCTCTTTGCCGAGGCCCTCAACCGCGGCGACCTCGAGGCCTCGCTCTCGGCGTAGGACAGCGCGTTCGAATAATTCGTTGCCGCAGCGGGTATCACCGCTGTGACCACGCCCGCCTCGCGGGTCCATTTCTTGCGCCGATTTGGCGCCGCACAAAAGGAGCTCACATGTCGGAGTTCATCGATACCCTCAAGACCCGTCGCAGCTGCCGCAAGTACACCAGCCAGCCCGTTGAGCCCGAGAAGCTCCAGGCCGTCGTCGAGGCCGGCCTTTGGGCCGCCAGCGGCATGGGCAAGCAGGGCACCCACCTCGTCGTCGTGACCGACCCCGAGACGGTGGCCCAGCTCAGCGCCATGAACGCCGCCGTCATGGGCAGCAACGGCGACCCGTTCTACGGCGCCAAGACCGTCATCGTGGTTCTCGCCAACCCCGAGAACAACACCTGCGTGGAGGACGGCGCCCTCGTGATGGGCAACCTCATGGCCGCCGCGCACGACCAGGGCCTCGGCTCCTGCTGGATCCACCGCGCCAAGGAGGAGTTTGAGAGCGAGGAGGGCAAGGCGCTGCTCGCCAAGTGGGGCGTTGAGGGCCAGTGGCGCGGCGTCGGCCACTGCATCCTGGGCTACGCCGACGAGGGCGGCGAGAAGCCCGCGGCCGAACGCCTCGAGGACCGCGTCACCTACGTGAAGTAAGCAACAAGCCAAGTAGACCCAAGGCGGGAGCCAATCGTGGTTCCCGCCTTTTTTTATGCCTGGAGACCACATCCATCCGCCTGATCCCTCAAAGCGCTATGTCCCATAGGCTAATCCTATGGCTAGCTATCGGTAAATCATGGTGGGTTAGTAGGTATTTCTTTTAACGTTCCTTCAGCAGGCTGCTATACTCATCGGCACCATGATTGAGCTAACCAACATATCCAAGGTCTACGAGACCGCCGATGGCCCCTTCCGTGCCCTCGACGATGTCACCCTCTCCATCGCATCCGGGGAGATCTTCGGCATCATCGGCGAGTCGGGCGCCGGCAAGTCCACCCTCGTGCGCTGCATCAACCTGCTTGAGCAGCCCACGAGTGGCACCGTTTCCATCGACGGCCGCGACGTCACGAGCCTGCGCGGCCGCGAGCTTCGCGAGCTGCGTGCCGACATCGGCATGATCTTCCAGAGCTTCTCGCTCTTTGAGCAGCGCACCGTGCAGGAGAACGTCATCTTCCCGTCCACCCTCGCAAGCTCAGGCAAGCGCATCTCCCGCGCCGAGGCGCCCGAGCGCGCCCGCGAGCTTCTGCGCCTCGTGGGCCTCGAGGGCAAGCAGGACTCCTACCCCTCGCAGCTCTCCGGCGGCCAGCAGCAGCGCGTGGCCATCGCCCGCGCGCTCATGACGCGCCCCAAGTACCTGCTGTGCGACGAGGCCACGAGCGCGCTTGACACCCTCACCACCAGCCAGGTGCTCGACCTGCTCGCCCGCATCAACGACGAGCTCGGCGTCACCATCGTGCTCATCACCCACTCGCTGGCCGTCGCTCGCCGCATCTGCGGCCGCATCGCCGTCATGGACCACGGCCAGGTGGTCGAGCAGGGCAGCGTGGCCGAGGTATTTGGAAACCCGCAGGCAGACGTCACGCGCGCTCTGCTCCAGTTTGAAGGGGAGGCGCGCTAATGGACCTCTCCGCCTTCTTTGACAAGTACGGCGCGCTGCTCGCCCAGGGCACCGTGGACACCACCATCATGGTCCTGGCCTCCACGGCCGGCGCCTACGTCATCGGCATCGTCCTGGGCACGTTGCTCACCGTGCTGGCCCCGAACGGCCTGCGCCCCAACCGCGTGGCCTACACCGTCATCGGCTGGGTCGTGAACATGGCGCGCTCGCTGCCGTTCATCATCCTGCTGCTCTTCCTCATCCCGGTCACCCGCGCCGTCGTGGGCACCACGCTCGGCGTACCCGCCGCGGTCTTCCCGCTCATCGTCTCCGCTGCGCCCTTCGTGGCCCGCATGGTGGAGTCGAGCGAGGCCGAGGTCAGCCACGGCCTCATCGAGGCGGCCAGCTCCATGGGCGCCTCAACCTGGGAGATCATCACCAAGGTCTACCTGCGCGAGGGCCTGCCCAGCCTGCTTCGCGGCCTGCCCATCGTCATCATCACCATCCTGGGCTACACCGCGATGGCCGGCACCGTGGGCGCCGGCGGCCTGGGCGACATCGCCATCCGCTACGGCTACCAGCGCTACCAGGACGACGTCATGATCGCCACCGTCATCATCCTCATCATCATGGTGCAGGTCATCCAGACGCTGTGTAACCTGCTGGTCCGCGTCTGCGACAAGCGAATGCGCTCCTAGCGCATATATCTAACCCGCGCCGCATCGGCGCACCCAACCTGGTGTTTTGCCCGCATGGCACTCCGGCCTAGGGGCACTCATATGCAAATTTGCCAAGCCTGGCACAATCCGAAAGGAACGAACATGTCCATCAAGCAGCACCTCAAGCCCTTCGCCGGCATCGTTGCCGTCGCCGGCCTCGCCGTGGCCCTCACGGCCTGCGGCTCCAACTCCGGCTCCAGCGCCACCACCGCCGCCACCAGCAGCGACTCCTCCGACAAGGTCATCACCGTCGGCGCCTCGCCCTCGCCCCACGCCGAGATCCTCGAGGCCGTCAAGGACGAGCTGGCCAACGAGGGCTACGAGCTCAAGGTCGTGGAGTACAACGACTACGTGCAGCCCAACGTCGCCCTCTCCGACGGCGACCTCGACGCCAACTACTTCCAGCACCTCCCCTACCTCGAGAACTACAACGAGGAGAACGGCACCGACCT
>CAVJWS010000055.1:0-14440 GCA_963653485.1 Prevotella sp. CAG:279 | reverse complement strand
ATCATCATCCTGGGCCTCAAGTGCAGCCGCGAGCTCACCCTCAAGTTCAAGGAGCGCGGGGCCATCGTCTATCCCAAGAGCGAGAAGGTGGCCTACCCCTTCAGGCGCGGCAGCGAAGACCTCGTGGCCTGCGCCCTGGGCGTGCTGGAGGAGTCCGGCGGCGACGACGACCCGGAGTAGGGGAGCAGGGCGATGCCGTAAGATACGGGCGGACAACCAAGCGTGCCGGCGCGTCCGGCAGACAGGAGCAGACATGGCAGAGAAGAACGCCGGCCCCCTCGACGCGGCGGCCGCGGCAAAGGCGGCCTTCGCATCCGTCGCGGACAAGCCCTTCCCCGACGACATCTTTGAGGCGCCCCAGCTGAGGTGGGCCGTTATGGGTTGCGGCGTCATCGCCAACGAGATGGCGCAGTCTTTCGCCCTCGCTGGCCGCAAGATCGCGGGCATCTGGAACCGCACCGAGTCCAAGGCCCAGACCTTTGCCGAGCAGTGGGGCGTGGGCCATGTCTACGCCACGCCCGAGGAGCTCTACGCCGACCCGGACGTCGACGCCGTCTACATCACCACGCCGCACAACACCCACATCGCCTATATGCGCGGCGCCCTGGCGGCCGGCAAGCACGTCCTGTGCGAGAAGTCCATCACGCTCAACTCCGAGGAGCTTGACGAGGCCACCAAGCTCGCCGACGCCAACCATGTGGAGCTCGTGGACGCCACGACCGTCCTGCACATGCCGCTCTACCGAGGCCTCATCGCCCGCGCCATGGCCGGCGACTTTGGCAAGATGAACCTCGCCACCTTCAACTTCGGCAGCTACAAGCCCTTCGATCCCAACAACCGTTTCTTCAACCGCAACCTGGCCGGTGGCGCCATGCTCGACCTCGGCGTCTATCCCATCAGCCTCGCGCGCCTGTTCATGGCCAGCCAGCCCATCGACGTTATCTCCATCTGCAACGCCTGCGAGACGGGCGTGGACGTCACGAGCAGCATCGTCATGCGCAACGCCGAGATGCAGATGGCCACCGTCACGATGTCTCTGCACTCCAAGCAGCCCAAGCGCGCCATGCTGAGCTTCGAGGACTGCTACGTCGAGGTCGTGAACTACCCGCGCGCCGACCGCGCCACCATCACCTGGACGGCCGACGGACGCCAGGAGGAGGTTCGCCTGGGCGAGGAGGCCTACGCGCTGTGCTACGAGGTCGCCGACCTCGAGCGCGCCGTCGCCGGTGACCAGGTTGAGCACAACATGCTCGCCTACACGGCAGACGTCATGGAGATCATGACCAAGCTGCGCCGCGACTGGGGCGTCGTCTACCCCGAGGAGGAGGGCCTGGCCTAGGCTCGCCTGCCTGCGGGCTTGCGGTGGGCGATTGAGGGCTGCGTCGCGTCTCGTTTGCTCGCGTCCGCCGCGCCACCCTTCCACCCTCCCTATCCGCTAACCCGTCTGTCCGCTTGCACCCACTAACCTGCCTGCCCGCCCGTCTTGCCTGCCGCCAGCCCGGCCCGCATGGCGGGCGGCTTCGCGTAAGCATCCTGTTATGCCTGGGGCCGCGGGCGGGCGGCGCGCTACACTTGGCAAAAGCCAAATGAGAGGAACGACATGACCGCAACCGCCAACATCGCGCCCTTCATCCGTGGCGCCCACCACCTGGTCTATCGCCCCGACGGCCTCGTCCGTCCGTCTCGCATGGCAAAAAAGCAGGTGGAGGCTGCCGCGGAGGCTGGTCGCGAGCGCGCGGCAAAGGCCTGCGCCGGCACCACCATCAACCTCGTCACCACCGGCGACGAGGTCAGCTTCGACCTCTCCGTCATCGAGGGGCCGCGCTATGAGAGCGCAAGCGTCAGCGAGACCTCGCATTATGCCCGCGACGCGGGCGAGACGCGCGACGACCTCGAGGGCGTGGTGGACGGCATCGACCTCTACGTCGACGGCGTCTGGCGCCAGACGGCCGCGGCCAAGGAAGGGCTGGTGACCCTGCGCTTCGAGAACCCCGCGCACGCGCCGGCCCGCCTTACCGTCTACCTTCCCTGCCTCATGAACGTGGCGGTGGGCAACCTCTCCACCAACGGCAGCCTCGAGCCCGCCCCCGAGCGCGGCTACCTGCTGGCCCTGGGCGACTCCATCACGCAGGGCTACGTGGTGGGCGCCCCCGGGTCTTCCTGGCCGGCCCGCGTGGCCCGCGCCCTGGGGCTCGACCTCGTGAACCAGGCCATCGCCGGCCACCACTTTGACGCGCGCACCCTGCGCGGCATGAAGACCCTGCGCGAGAACCCGCCCGCCGCCATTGTGGTGGCCTATGGCACCAACGACTGGGCCCACACCGACTCCAAGCGCGACCTCGTGAGCGACATGGTCACCTACCTCGGCAGGCTTGCCGAGAAGTTCGTCGACACGCCCATCTTCGTGGTGAGCCCCATCTGGCGTGCCGACGAGGGCGAGCGGCGCCGCCACGGCTGCACGCTCGCGTGGTGCCGCAGCGTGCTGTGCGACGAGTGCGCCCGCCTGGGCCTGGGCTACGTCGATGGCAGCGACCTCGTGGCCAAGGACACGGGCCTTTATGCCGACCGCCGTCTGCACCCCAACGCCGCCGGCGCCGCCCAGCTGGCCGAGGGCGTGCTTGCCGCGCTCGGCCAGCAGGGCCTGGTGGCCGCGCTCGGCGGGCGCCACGACGTGCCGTGCGCCCAGGCCGACGAGCAGAGCCTGCTGCGTGCCGACGCCCCGGGCCGCCAGATTGAGCTCGAACAGGCCGTGCGAACCATCTGGCGCCTGCGCCAGGCCGACGGCTGCCCCTGGGACCGCGAGCAGACCCACCAAAGCATCGCCAAGAACATGATCGAGGAGGCCTACGAGGCGCTCGACGCCATCGAGAGCGGTGACGCCGCCCACCTGCGCGAGGAGCTGGGCGACGTGCTCATGCAGGTGCTGCTCCACGCCCAGATCGCCGCCGACGCGGGCGAGTTCACCTTTGCCGACATCTGCCACGACCTGGACGAGAAGCTCGTCCGCCGCCACCCCCACGTGTTTGGCGCCGGCGTGAGCGCGAGCGACGCCGAGGAGGTCCTCGACATCTGGACCCAGGTGAAGCTTGCCGAGCGCAAGGCCGCAGCCGGCGACGAGGACCCCGCGCTCAGCCTGCTCGACGCGGTGCCGCGCGCCATGCCCTCGCTCATGCAGGCGCAGAAGATCTCCAAGAAGGCCGCGGCCTGCGGCTTTGACTGGGAGACCACGGCCGACGTCTGGGCCAAGGTGGACGAGGAGCGCGCCGAGTTCTGCGCGGAGGAGAGCGGCTCGGACGCCGCGCTCGAGGAGTTTGGCGACGTGCTCTTCTCGGCCGTCAACGTGGCGCGCAAGGAGCACCTCGACGCCGAGATGGCGCTTCGCCTGAGCTGCGAGAAGTTCCGTTCACGCTGGGCCGCGATGGAGGCCATGGCCGCCAAGCAGGGCCGCGCGCTCGCCGACGTCTCCCGTGAAGAGCTTGAGCAGCTCTGGGCGCAGGCCAAGGGCGAAGGCGCGCAGGCGCGCTAATCTGTCATAATCACAAGCCAGGCGCGGACGTGTCCGCGCGCCAAACATAGGGCTACACACAGCAGAAACGAAGCAAATTGCCCATGAGTTCAAGCAGCAACATCCTTGTTTTGGGGTCGACGCCCTCGTCGCCCGATGCCGGCGCGCGTTCGTACGCCACGGGCTTCGATGGCGATGCCTCTCGCTCGCGCGTCGCGGGGCGAAGCGCCGGCGCCGCCTCTTCCAGCAGCCGTTCCGAGCAACGGGACTCTCGCGCCAGCCGACGTGCCCGTGCCGCGGGCCCCGTCGCGTCTGGGCGTTCGGGCGGTGGCGCCCGCGAGGACCGAGGGGTCCGCGCAAGCCGCACCGAGCGCGGGGGACGCGCCGCTCGCTCCGAGCGTTCTGGGCAATCCGGGCGCGCGGCAAAGGACGACGCGCCCAGTCGCGGCCGTGCGGCCGGCACGCAGCGTGCCGGATTCTCCGGCGTGCTTGCCCGGGTCATGGCGCACCGTGCGCTCCTGATCGCGCTTGCCGTCGTCGTCGTTTTGCTGCTGGTGTTTTATCCGCCGGTCCGCTCCCTCTACGGGGCGTCGCGCACCAACGCCATCCTTTCGGCGCAGCTTAGCGAGGCCACTTCCACCAGGGACACGCTCCAAGACCAGGTCGACAGCCTCATGACCCGCGAGGGCATCGAGGACGAGGCCCGTCGTCGCGGCTACATCACCGAGGGCGATACGGCCGTGGACATGAGCGGCGTGGAGGACGCCGATAGCGCCGCCAGCGACTCCACCGTTTCGGAAACCTCAAGCGATTCGACGGAGGACCCCTGGTATATCCAGGCGCTCGACTTCATCTTTTGCTATGACGCCTCAACCCAGGGGGTGACCGAGCGATGACGCGCGTTGCCGTCATCGATATCGGAACCGTGACGGCCCGCCTCGGCGTGGCCGAGGTTTTTGCCGGCCACGTGGCGAGCTGCCAAAAGATCTCGACCATTTGCGGTTTGGGCGAAGGCGTTGCCGAGACGGGTGAGCTTTCTGCCGCCGCCTGCGAGCGCGTGCTCACCTGCGTTGACGCCTACCTTGCCCAGGCCCGCGAGGCTGGGGTGGAGGCCTGCTGCTGCACGCTCACAAGCGCCGCGCGTGACGCCTCCAACTCCGAGCTGTTGCTCGGCGGCCTGCGCGAGCGAGGCGTGGTGCCCCAGGTCATCCCTGGCGAGCTCGAGGGCTCGCTCACCTTCCTCGGCGTGGCCCAGGACTTCGCCGGCCAGCGCATCGCCGTGGCCGACAACGGTGGCGGCTCCACCGAGGTCGCCGTCGGCGTGCTGGGGACGGATGGTCTCAACCTCGAGGCCGTGCGCTCGCTCGACGTGGGCTGCCGCCGCGTCACCGACCTGTTCCTCTCGCGCGAGGACCCGCCCTCGGCCGAGGCACTTGAGCAGGCGAGGAACTTCTGCCGCGAGGCCTTCGAGGCCGGGCTTCCGCCCGAGGCCAGGCGCCCCGAGCGCCTCGTCTGCGTTGGCGGAACCGTGACCACGCTCGTGGCCATCTCGGCCTCGCTCGTGCCCTACGATTCCTCCTTCGTGCACCTCCGCAGCCTCCCGCTTGCCGAGGTGGACAGGCTGGCGGCCCGGCTCGCAAGCCTTTCGCTCGAGCGGCGTCGCGGCGTGGCGGGCCTGCAGCCCAAGCGCGCCAACGTCATCGTGGCCGGGGCCGTTTGCGTGGGCGAGCTCATGCGCGCCTGCGGGGTGGACGAGCTTACGGTGAGCGAGAGCGACCTGCTCTATGGCCTGTCGCTTGCGACGGCGGCCGCCGCGGAAGGCGCCGAGATTCCGGTGCCCTGGGAGCCGCAGCTCTTCTCTTTGCGCTAAGGTAGACGGGCGCAAGTCACCCATGGGGGCGTGGCGGAATTGGCAGACGCAGGGGCCTTAAAAGCCCTCGCCGGAAGGCTTGTGGGTTCGAACCCCACCGCCCCTACCATTTTGATTTGGGTAACGGCCCCTTGGGCTTCCATGTCCGTGCCTCTTGCATGGGTTCGAACCCGCAAGGGCGCGAGCGTAAAGAAAACGCGGAGCGTTTTTAGCGAGCGGGCGAGACGCGCGGAGCGCGGCGAAGCCGGCAAAGATTGCGCAGCAATCTTTGGACGCCCCACCGCCCCTACCATTTTGATTTGGGTAACGGCCCCTTGGGCTTCCATGTCCGTGCCTCTTGCATGGGTTCGAACCCGCAAGGGCGCGAGCGTAAAGAAAACGCGGAGCGTTTTTAGCGAGCGGGCGAGACGCGCGGAGCGCGGCGAAGCCGGCAAAGATTGCGCAGCAATCTTTGGACGCCCCACCGCCCCTACCATTTTGATTTGGGTAACGGCCCCTTGGGCTTCCATGTCCGTGCCTCTTGCATGGGTTCGAACCCGCAAGGGCGCGAGCGTAAAGAAAACGCGGAGCGTTTTTAGCGAGCGGGCGAGACGCGCGGAGCGCGGCGAAGCCGGCAAAGATTGCGCAGCAATCTTTGGACACCCCACCGCCCCTACCATTTTTCGTTGTTTTCAGCCTGAATTAGCGCTAAAGTACCCGCTTGTGAAATTGGATACCTACCTGAGCGCGCGAAACACCACAATCGATTGCGCAGCCCGCAGACGCGAATCGCCAGGTCATGTCGTTGTAGAAGGACGGCAATGAAGCACATCCTCATGGCCTGCGGCACGGGCATCTGCACATCCTCGGCGGTTCGCTACCGCGTTAGCCAGTTTCTCGACAACAACGGCTACGCGGGCGCCTATGACGTCACCCAGTGCAAGATGGCCGACGTTCCCAAGCTTAGTGCCAGCCACGATTTCCTCATTGCCGTGACGCTCATCTCCGGCACGCTCGACATCCCCTACGTTAACGGCGTCCCCTTCCTCACCGGCGGCGACGCCAGCGAGTCCGAGCAGGCCCTCATCGCCCTTATGAACGCCCCCTCCCGCCAGGCGGAGGTCGTCTGCGCGTAGGCGCTGCTGCGACGGCTGCCTTAAGTTGGCTGATTTTGTCCGCCGAATGATTCTCCGGCCATGGAAAGCCCGCCCCCACGCAGGTTGATCGCGGGGCGCGTTTCGCCAGCGGAGGGCGGCATGGCCATAGTCTTCGTGGCCCACCTCGTCCGCGGGCGCTCTCTTGCTACCATGGGGAGCAAGAGAAAGGAGGTCGACCAGGTGATTGACCCGCAGTTTGAGGATTTTCAGCGACTTGGCACGCGCTTTGCCCTGAGCCTGAAGACGACCGACCCGTTTGCCGCGGCCCGTGCGGCCGCCGACTTTGGACGGCGCTATCGCACAAGCCGCGACTCCCTGCCGCAAACCGACGCCGACCGTGCCTTCCATCTTGTCGCAAAAGCCTGCGACCTCATCGATTACCAGCTGCCCTTCTCCAACGAGCTGGGCGCCCCCGGCCTTATCGCCGACGCGCACAAGCAGTTGAAGGAGGCGCTCGAGCTCGATCCCAACTGCTTTGACGCGCGCCGCATGCTCGCGGCCGCCGAGAGCGCCAACCCCAACGAGTACCACCGCTACCTCGCCGACCATGCCGGCGAGGTCCGCAGCTTCTGCGAAGGCGAGCGCGAGAAGGCGAGCTCCCAGATCGAAGACGCCGAGATGGTCGAGCTGCTTGGTGAGCTCGCCATGATGCCCTACCTGCGCTGGATTGCCACCGAGGCGATGAACTCTCTGGTCTGCGGGCGCTACCGCCTGTGCGTGAGGCTCGCGAACGAGGCGGTGTCGCTTGTTCCGAACGACCCCTCTGACTCGCGCCGTACCCTCGCCTTGGCCTATGCCAAGCTCGAGGACCAGGAAGCGCTTGACGAGCTTTGCGCAGGAGTCGAGAAGGGGGCGGGCTGGGCGTGGTTTGCCCTGGCGCGCATGTCCGTGGCCTTCAAGCGGGGCGACCGCGCCGCCGCCGAGGCCGAGGTGAGCGACCTTCTGGCCACCTATCCCAACGCGGGCACGATGCTGAGCCGACAGGACGACCTGCCCGACGGCATCTTCTGCCGCATCTGCACCGAGCCCTTGAGCGAGGACGAGCTCATCGTGGCCGTCTCCGAATCGACCGTCCTGCTCCAAGAGGGCGTTGACCCGCGCGAGCGCGGGACGCTCGGCTCATGGCTCGCCAGCCGGCCCGAGGTCATCGAAGCCGCGGCGCGCGAGGTGGCGCTCGACCCGACCCTGCGCGAGGGAGGTTCGCTGTGAGGTATTCCGAGGAGCTTATCGAGCGTCTGGCTCAGCGCCGGCGCACGCAGCTCGGCAACTTGTCCGAGCATGCCTACGAGGAGCTTGTGCTTGCGGTGCGCCGCGACCCGCAGGCGTTTCTCGTCGACGACGCCGACCGCGCCTTCGAGCGGCTCGGCAAGGCGCTGGCCGCCAACGAGGCCGCGCAGTCGGAGGAGGAGTTTCTCGACGACGCGGAGTACGAGGCCTCGAGGAAGCGCAGGCTGCTAAAGCTCGGCGAGGGGTGCGCCGCGGCGCTTGCCATGAGCGACGGGTGCCTGGACGCGCGCACCATCCAGGTGCTTCTGGAGAACGACAGCCCCGACGCCGCCCTCGTGGCGCTCGAGGCCTTGGCGCACGAGCAGGGCCTCGAGTTCGCGGCGGCGGTTGCGGGCGTGGGCGAGAACGCCGCCGCCGGCTCCGCGCCCGCCACGGCGAAGGGCGAGGGCGAGCCCGCGAACGCTTCGAGTTCGAGTTCGGACGTTGCCAACGCAGGCGCAAACGCTGGCGCCTCGCCCAACGAAGCCGGAGCGTCCGCCGAGGCTCCCTGCCCCGGGGACGCATGGGACGACGTCTTCTCGCGCCCGCAGTTGCGCCTGCTCGCCGCCATCGCGCGGGCCCGCCTTGAGACGGCGCGCTTCAAGCCGGCCATCGAGGCCTGCGAGCGGCTCGTGGCGCTCGATTCGCTCGACCGCCTTGGCGCCCGCTACACCTGGGCCATCGCGCTCGCACGCCTTGAGGACGAGAAGGGCCTCGACGCGCTCGATGCTCGGTTCGGCCGCGCCGGCAACGCCTGGATTCACCTCGCGCGCACGCTGCTCATGTACAAGCTCGACCGCATGCCGGCGGCGCGCCGCGCGCTTCGCGGCTACGCGAGCCTGTGCCAAGGGGGCGCCTACGCGTTGCTGCGCCCGACCTTCATCGAGACCTACCTCCCTGACCGCCCGCTCTTCAAGGCCGGCAGCTTTGAGGAGGCGGCGCTGGCCGTTCACGAGTGCGACGCCGTCATCATGGACACGCCCGACTTCATTGGCTGGGCCACCGCCCAAGACGGCTTCTCCCAGCAAGCCGAGAAGTTCGCCCGCGACCACGACCTCGACTGGTAAGAAGAGGAGTCGCGAGCGGTTGCGGTCGCGGTTGTTTGGCGCGGCGAGCGGCCGGTGCGGCGGGTGGTCTGCACGCAGGTGACGTTCGTCGCTGGCCTCTGCGCCCGCCCTTCCTAACGGCCGGGAGCGCCCGTATCCCCAGCTAGAGGAGGTGCGAAAGTTGCGCTCTGCAACTGCCTGCGCCTTTGCTATACTCATCTGCGCTGTCCCCATCGTCTAGCGGCCTAGGACGCCACCCTTTCAAGGTGGATACCGCGGGTTCGAATCCCGCTGGGGGCACCATAGAAAACAGCAGCTCAGAGGCGTAAAGCCTCCGAGCTGTTTTCGTTTTCGGGGTATGTGTGCACGGGTGTGTGTAACAAAGTGTGTAACAAGCGCTGCAATTGGCCGCTTGCCGCGCGGTCAGCGCCGGCCAACGCGTCCGTACTTCGCCTGCGCGGTGGCTCCGCGCTCGCTACTCCTTGCTGCCTTCGCTCTTGCTCTTGCGGCCGGCTCGGATGCGCCCGCCGTTGATCTCGAAGTCGCGCTCGATGACCTTGTTGTAGACCGACATCACCTTGTAGAAGGCGTTGATCTCCTCAGGCGTGCACTCCTTGCTGAGCTCGCCCATGGTCTTTGCGATGTCCACGGTGTCGTAGAGCTTGTGCGCGTTGCTCAGGCGGATGCCGGCCTCGGTGGGGTAGAGGCAGACGAGTTTCCCGTTCGTTTCGCTCTTGCGCTTCTCAACCAGCCCCCACTCCGTCAGGCGGCTGACCGTCTGGGAGAGGGCGCTCTTGGTCTTGTGCCAAAACGCCGCGAGCTCCGTCACCGTGGTGCCGGGCTTTTCCTCGATGTAGGTGAGCGTGTGTGCCTCGATCATCGTGAGCGGGCGGCCCTCGCCATAGTCGTGGACGGAGAGGATGTACTCGCCGTACATGATGACAAACTGGTAGATGTGATTGTGACGTTCGTTAAGCGCGCGAAACGTTTCGTCAATCATTCCATAGTCCTGGGGGTTGATTGCCGGCGCGCTCTCGTTTGTGACCTCAGCCGTCATATATAGCTCCTAGCTGGGATTATCCCTTAACTCCCTTTCACTGCCCCATTCTACGGTCATTTTTGCGCCAAAGGCCAACAAATTTCGAAAATGAGAAACGTGTAAGCGGCTTAACCGTTTGCCGTCAAAAATCCGCCGTTCGCGGCCAAAAAGCTATTCGCTTATGGCTAAGATAGTTAAGCTCCTAAATCGAAAGCGGTCAGAAGACCGCGTTCCGCAGCAAAAAGAGGGTCATATGCCCTCTCATGGTAAAGGCGCTCAACTAATGAAGGGAAGCACCATGAACGCAGAGGAATTCGTCGAGAAGTACTACGTTGACCGTACCGGCACCGCCAGCCTCAAGTGGGATGCCCTTGACGTCCGCTTTGGTGACCCGAGCCTCATCTCCATGTGGGTCGCCGACATGGAGTTCCGCACGCCCGAGTGCGTGACCGACGCCCTGCGCAAGCGCGTTGACCACGGCGTCTTTGGCTACTCCTTCGTGCCCGACTCCTACTACGAGGCCGTCATCGACTGGGAGTACAACCACCACGGCTACAAGGTCGAGAAGGACTGGATCCGCGTTTCCCCCGGCGTCGTGGCCGCCATCTACTGGAGCGTCAACTGCTACACCAACCCCGGCGACGCCGTCATCATCACCACGCCGGTCTACTATCCGTTCCACAACGCGGTCAAGGACTCCGGCCGCAAGCTCGTGACCTGCGACCTCAAGTACGACAAGGGCGTCTTCACCTTCGACGCCGAGGCGTTTGAGAAGGCCATCGTCGACAACGACGTTAAGATGCACATCCTCTGCTCGCCGCACAACCCGGCCGGCCGCGTCTGGACCGCCGAGGAACTCACCAGCATGCTCGAGATCTGCTACAAGCACAATGTCCTCGTCGTCTCCGACGAGATTCACCAGGACCTCGTGCTGAGCAGCGAGCGCAAGCACATCCCGTCCGCCGTGGTCGCCGACGGCAAGTACTCCAAGAACCTGATTACCTGCTTCGCCTCGTCCAAGACCTTCAACCTGGCCACCTGCCTCACCTCCACGATCGTCATCGAGGACGAGGAACTCCGCAAGAAGTGGGACGTGTTCACCAACGTCTACCACAACGTCGAGGTGAACGTCTTCGGCGTCACTGCCGTCGAGGCCGCCCTGCGCGGTGGCGAGGAGTGGTACGAGGGCCTCAAGCAGGTGCTCGAGTCCAACTATCAGATCGTGGTCGACGGCCTCTCCGAGTTCGAGGACGTCTACGTCTCGCCGCTCGAGGGCACCTACCTTGTCTTCGTTGACCTGCGCAACCGCGTCGCCCTCGAGGACACCCACGAGTTCACCCAGGACCGCTGCCGCCTGGCCGTTGACTACGGCGAGTGGTTCGGCTCCAACTTCGCCGGCTTCATCCGCCTCAACATGGGCACCCACCCCGACACCGTCCGCAAGGCGGTCGCCAACATCGCCGAGGGCCTGCGCGCCCTTGAGGCCTAAGAGGAACGGTTGCCAAGATGAAAAAATTCTGGTCTGCCTACGGCTCGTCCGTAATCCTATTGGCCTCCATGGTCGTCGGCGGCGTCATCGGCTTCTTCTGGGGCGAGGGCGCGTCGGTTCTCCAGCCCGTCGCCGACCTCTTCCTCCACCTGCTCTACTGCTGCGTGCCGCCCCTGATCTTCTGCTCGCTCACCGCGGCCATCGCCAAGATGAGCGACCTGTCCAAGCTCGGTAAGATCCTCGGCGTCTTCCTCGTGGGCACCATCGTCACCGGCATCGTCGCCTGCCTGTTCATGGTGGTTGGCTGCCTGCTGTTCGACCCCTCCGCCGGCGCCACGGTCGACCTCTCGCAGGACGTCACCGACGCCACCGGCTCGCTCGACATCCTCGGCATGTTCACCGTCGCGGACTTCCCCGAGCTGTTCAGCAAGTCCAACCTCATGGCGCTCATCGTCTTCACGGTGATCTTCTCCATCGCCATCATCAAGGCGGGCGAGAAGGGCCAGGTCGTCCTCAACCTCATGGACGGTCTCTCCAGCGTCATCACGCAGGTCGTCGGCATCGTCATGAAGATCGCCCCGCTCGGCCTGGGCTGCTACTTCGCCATCCTCATCGGCACCTACGGCGAGCAGGTCATCGGGCCCCTGTCGCGCGCCATCATCCTCTACCTGGTGGTCATCGCCATCTACTTCGTGGTGTCCCAGACGGTCTTTGCCTACATCGGTGCTGGTAGCAAGGGCGTCCAGCGTTGGTGGAAGACCTGCGTCACCCCGGCCCTCACGGCCCTGGGCACCTGCTCGAGCGCCGCTTCGCTGCCGGTGAACCTCGCCCAGGCCAAGGAGCTCGGCATCCCCGACGACATCGCCGACCTCACCATCCCGCTCGGCGCGAACCTCCACAAGGACGGCGCCTGCATCATCCAGATCATCAAGGTTGCCTTCCTGTGCGGCGTCTTCGGCATGAACTACGCCACGCCCCAGAACGTGCTGCTCTCCATCGCCGTCGCCGTCATCGCCTCCGTGGTCATGGGCGGCATCCCCGCCGGCGGCTACGTGGCAGAGATCTTCATCATCTCCGCCTTTGGCTTCCCCACGGTCTCCATTCCCATCATGGTCCTCATCGGCACCATCACCGACGCCCCTGCCACGCTTGTTAACGTGACCGGTGACACGGGCCTGGCCATGCTCATCGCCCGCATCGTGGAGGGTAAGGGCTGGATGGAGAAGTCGAGCGGCAGCTCCGGCGACGCCGAGCCGCCCGCAGAGGCCGCCCCGGCCGTGGAGATGTAGGCACCTTTACCACACCTGTTACCACACCCGTTTTCGCTGCGGCGGTCTGCCTGGTGCGAGCCCTCCGCTCCCCATAGCCCTCTCTGCGAGGGCTCGCCCCCAGACCTGCCCCTCATAAGCACGAAAGCCAACCGAGCAGCCCGCCGACCCTCCACCGGCGGGCTGCTCGCGTATTCGTATAAAACCGGCGAAATATACGGGAATCCTGCATAGTGTTGCGCGAATGTAACACATCGCCTTAATCGCAAGATTTTCCTTGACGCAGCGCCGCCGCAGCGCGAGGATGTTGAACCATCCACTGGAGAGAGCGCGTGGGGATACGCGCTCAGTGAATCAGGAGAACTACGCAATGAACAAGCAGCTATCCATTATTGAGGTCGTCATTATCTAAGACGGGTGGCTGATTCGCCGCCCGATTCTTTCGGGCGGCCTTACGAGGGGCCGTCGGGAGCCAATCCCACGGCCCCTCGTTTTTTGTGACTTGCGAAGCAATCCTGGTACGGAAGGGAGTTTTTCTCGTGAACGGAATCGTATTGATGGTCGTCTGTGGAGCCGTGCTCTTTGCCGGCTACATGCTGTATGGCCGCTGGCTGGCCAACACGTGGGGCGTGGACAAGGACGCCATCACCCCGGCCCGTCGCATGGAGGACGGCAAGTCCTTCTCGCCCGCCTCTGCCTTTACGGCCTTCTCTCACCAGTTCAGCTCGATCTGCGGCGCCGGCCCCGTCACGGGCACCATCGTGGCCATGGCCTTCGGCTGGCTCCCCGTCGTGCTTTGGGTCATGGTCGGCGGCCTGTTCTTCGGCGCCGTGCATGACTTCGGCGCCCTCTACGCCTCGATGAAGAACAACGGCAAGTCCCTCGCCCAGCTCATCGAGAAGTACATCGGCAAGACCGGCCGTCGCCTGTTCCTGCTGTTCAGCTGGCTGTTCTGCATCATCGTCATCGCGGCCTTCACCTCCATGGTCTGCGGCACCTTCAAGTACACCGCCGCTACCGAGGGTGGCATCGACTTCACCAAGTCCTACGCCGCTGGCTGCGCCGGCACCATCTCCATCCTCTTCACCTTCGTGGCCATGGCCTTTGGCTGGGGCTGCAAGAAGTTCAACCTCGAGGGCGTCAAGCAGTTCGTCCTCGGCGTGGTCCTCATGGTCGTCATGTTCGCCGTGGGCATGCAGTTCCCGCTCTACCTCGACCTCAACCAGTGGATCGCCGTCGTGATGGTCTACCTGGTCTTCGCCGGCGCCATGCCCATCGACGTCCTCAAGACCCCGCGTGACTACCTCACGTCCATCATGATGCTCGTCATGATCGTCTGCGCCGTCCTCGGCATCCTGGTCCTCGGCGTCCAGGGCAAGGCCACGATGACCGCCCCGGTCTTCACCGGCTTCTCCACCAAGTCCGGCATGATGTTCCCGGTCATGTTCGTCTCCGTTGCCTGCGGCGCCCTCTCCGGCTTCCACAGCCTCGTGTCCTCCGGCACCTCCTCCAAGCAGGTCTCCAACGAGGCCGACGCCGTCAAGGTCGGCTACGGCGCCATGGCCCTCGAGTCCTTCGTCGGCGTCCTCGCCATCATCGTCGCCGGCATCATGTTCGCCGAGCTGAACACCGCCGGCACCGGCACCCTTAACGACGGCGTCGCCGCCACCCCGTTCAAGATCTTCGCCACCGGCATCGCCCGTGGCATGCAGGCCTTCGGTGTTGACCAGACCGTCGCCACCGTCTTCATGACCATGAACGTCTCCGCCCTGGCCCTGACCTCGCTCGACGCCGTGGCCCGCATCGCCCGCACGTCCTTCT
>CAVJWS010000054.1:0-14659 GCA_963653485.1 Prevotella sp. CAG:279 | reverse complement strand
ACGTGGCCGGCCTCGCCGACGCCAGCTCCTCCGAGTTCGACCCCGAGGGCCCGCATTCCGTCATCGACCTCATGAGCTCGCAGGAGGACGTCACCGAGAAGGGCGGCACCATGCGTCTGGGCGCCTACCCCTGCAAGCTCGCGGCAAACAGCCTCGCCCGCGAGGCCTATGGCGAGGACCTCGTCTACGAGCGCCACCGTCACCGCTTTGAGTTCAACAACGCCTACCGTGACCAGCTCGAGGGCGCCGGCCTTGTCATCTCCGGCATCTCGCCCGACGAGCGCCTGGTCGAGATGGTGGAGCTGCCCGAGTCCGTGCACCCGTGGTACGTGGCCACCCAGGCCCACCCCGAGTTCAAGAGCCGCCCGACCAAGCCGCAGCCGCTCTTCCGTGAGTTCGTCCGCGCCTCCATCGGCTTCCACGAGGGCGTGAACCGCCACGAGGTCAAGGCCTCCGAGTAGGGGAGGGCCTTCCACGTCCCGACATGGCCGCTAGTTTGACGATTTTGAGCGTCTGAGCGGCCAAGGTTACATAACGTGACCTGCACTTGCTACTATTGGGCCGCCTTGGGGTTTCCCGAGGCGGCCTTCGTTTTCGACGGCCCTTCAGTTCCCAAGCCCAAAGTTGCCGAGGCGGTGTTCGCATGGAGCTCTCTCACGCGCTCAAGGAATACCTCAACTACGTTGCCGTGGAGCGCGGATGCTCGCGCAACACCGTGCTGGCCTATGGGCGAGACCTGCGCAACTACCTCGCCGGCCTCAAGGAGGCGGGCGTGACCCGCCCCGAGCAGATCACGCGCGAGCGCATCGAGAACCACATCCGCAAGCTGCGCGAGAGCGGCCTTGCCGTCTCGAGCGTCGAGCGCGCGGTCTCGGCCATCAAGGGCTTCCATCGCTTCATGGTCTCCGAGCGCATCACCGCCGCGCATCCCGCCGCCGACCTGCCGCTGCCCAAGAAGCCCGACCGCCTGCCCGACGTCATCAGCCGCCAGCAGGCCGCCGCCCTTCTCGACCAGCCCTTCCCCAAGACCGCCGCCGGCCAGCGCGACCACGCCATCGTGGAGGTGCTCTACGGCTGCGGCCTGCGCGTCTCCGAGCTCTGCGGGCTCGACCTTCGTCGCGTCATGCTCGACGAGCAGGTGCTGCGCGTGGTGGGCAAGGGCAACAAGGAACGCATCGTGCCCATCGTGGGCACCGCCGCCGACGCCCTTTCCGACTACCTCGAGAATTGGCGCCCCGAGCTCGTGAGCCCGCGCGTCTCCTGCCCGGCGGTCTTCCTCAACAACCGGGGTCGCCGTCTCTCGCGTCAGAGCGTGCATTCGCTCGTGGCCAAGTCGGGCGCTGTGGTGGGCATCGACGGCCTGCACCCGCACACGTTGCGCCACAGCTTTGCCACCCATATGCTCGAGGGCGGTGCCGACCTAAGGATCGTGCAGGAGCTGCTGGGCCACGCCGACATCTCCACCACCCAGCTCTACACCCACCTGGACCGCACTCACATCCGCGAGGTCTACCTCGAGGCCCATCCCCGCGCCGCCCAGGCCTAGGCACGGCGCGGGCCCGTTGCCCGCGAGAAACCCATGCAAGCAACCCAATTGCCATTGCTCGGCGCAGCTTTGCCTTCCGTGAGGCTCTGTTCCTGCGCCGCCCTCACGCCTCTGCCGCTTGCCGCGGCCTAGATGCCGTTTGCACTGGGGGGTTCACACCTCCGTCAAACGTTTGAGAAAAAACTAAGCCCCGCTTCCAAGGTGCCTTGGCGGCCGCCTGCGCCGCCTACCCCATCTGCTGTGTACAAACAGGCGTTTGCCACCACCCCTTGTTATCTCGTCCAAATTGCTAGTTTCGTCTAGTTCTCTTTAGGAAATCTTAGGGGGAAAAAGTCGGATTTAGGGTTGCTCAGGGGGACTCAGGGCCCTAAGATTCTTGTACGCGCAATGAGCGCAGGTGTGCAGACCGTCCAAGGCCAGTCGCGAGATGGGAGAGGAGCTGAATATGTACCTGACCGGGTCGAAGACCGTTTCCGTCGACTCGCAGGGCCGTATTACGCTTCCCGCCGATTTCCGTGACGAGTTCAAGGCCGAGGACGCCACCAAGGTCTGCCTCATCTACGTGAAGGGCGCGGTGTGGGGCTTCACCACCGAGGGTCACAAGGCATGGGTCGAGAGCTGCTTCCCCGAGGGCTTCAACACCCGTTCCAAGAGGGACAAGGCGCTTCGTGAGGGCCTGAACGCCAAGACGGTGAAGGTTGACCTGGACAAGGCCGGCCGCATTGCCTTGGGCAAGCTCGACGAGGCGGACCTCGAGAAGCTGAACCTCGGCAAGGAGGCCGTCGTCGTTGGCGACGCGGACCACTTCTGTGTCTACAACACGGAGGCCTGGGCCGCCAAGCGCCAGGAGTACGACGTCAACCTTGACGAACTGCTCGACGACGAGGACTAACGGCGGTGGAGCAATTGACAGAAGAATATCGGCACGTACCCGTGATGCTGGAGGAGGTCCTGCGCGAGCTGGATCCCAAGCCAGGCGAGGTCGTCTGCGACTGCACGCTCGGGGGAGCCGGCCACACGGTCGAGCTTGCCCGCCGCGTCGCCCCAAACGGCCTGTCCATCGGCATCGACCAGGACGACATGGCGCTTGCCGCCGCCACCGAGCGCTTCGAGCGCGAGGTGGGCGAGGGAAACCACCTGTTCCTCAAGGGCAACTTCGGCGACCTGGACGAGCTTCTCGTCAAGGCCCAGGTTCCCGGCGTGGATTGCTTCCTGTTCGACCTCGGCGTCTCTTCCCCGCAACTCGACATCCCCGAGAGGGGCTTCTCGTACAACGAGGACGCGCCCCTCGACATGAGGATGAACCCGGGCACACACACCCAAACCGCAGCAGAGGTCATCAACACCTACAACGAAGCCGACCTCGCCCGGGTCATCCGCGTCTACGGCGACGAGAAGTTCGCCAACCGCATCGCCGCCGAGGTCGTGCGGCGCCGCGCCAAGGCGCCCATCGAGACCACCTTTGAGCTGGTCGACGCCATCAAGGCGGCGATTCCGGCGGCGGCCAGGCGCAGTGGGGGACACCCGGCGCGCAAGACCTTCCAGGCCCTGCGCATCGAGGTGAACCACGAGCTCGAGGTGCTCGAGCGTGGCCTCGAGGCAGCGGTTCGCTGGGCAAACCCCGGCGGGCGCATCTGCGTCATCAGCTACCACAGCCTGGAGGACCGCATCGTCAAGCACCTGTTTGGCGAGCTCTCGAGGGGATGCACCTGCCCGCCGGACCTTCCGGTGTGCGTGTGCGGAAACGTGCCGATCATTCGGGTCAAGACTCGCAAGCCGCTCGTGGCGGGCGAGGAGGAGCTGGAGCGCAACCCACGCGCCCGCAGCGCCAAGACGCGCGTGGCCGTCAAGCTCTAGGCCGCGCACACAAAGGCAACGCCGGCCGCGAGGCCGTCTTGCATAGCACATCGAACACGAAGCACTAGCACCACCAACGCAGCAACACGAAGCAGAACGCAGCTTAAACGCACCACACATGAACTACCGGATGCCGACGGCGCCCCGCGAGAGCGGGGCGCGTGAAGCTCCCCCAAACTCCAAACATTGGATCGATGATGAGCTACACCGCCGCTGGGGCCGAGCGCCTCGATGTCTATAGGGAGGAAAGCCTCCGCAACGAGAGCCGTGCCTCCCTGAGGACGCTTGCCGGCCAGGGCGCCGACGCCAAGGTCCGCGCCGGCGTTTCGGCGGAGTTCATCGCCAAGTTCAAGGTCTTCCTTGTCGTCCTCGCCGTCATCGGCTCCCTCTGCGTCGTCCGCGTGGGGACCTTCGCCGCCGCGGCCACCATCCTGCAGAGCAACTCCTCCATGCGCGCCGAGCTCAAGGAGGCCCGCGAGACCACCGAGAACCTGCGCGTCCAGCGCTCCGTGCTCTCCACCTCCTCGCGCATCGACCGCATCGCTACCCAGAGCTACGGCATGGTGGCAGCCGGTGAGGCCGAGCAGATGACCGCCGGCGCCGCGGCGGCCGCCGCCGAGTCCGAGCAGGCCGCCCAGGGCGACGAGGCGAGCTCCGCCGACGACCAGGCCACGGACGAGCAGGCCACGGATGAGCAGGACGCGTCCGAGGGCGAGGCCAAGAGCTCCGACGAGGTGGCAGCCGACATCTCGCAGGCCCAGCAGACGGAGGGCGACGGCTCGACCGCCGGCGCAAATGCAGTAGACATGGACTCCCTCCTCTAAGGGGGCCAGCGCCCGCGCGCTCGCCTAAACTCTTACCCTATGGCTTCAAGAGACGAAAGAGACAACCGCAGGCGCCGTCGCCTTCAGCGTGAGGGCTACGGCCGCTCTTCTTATGACGAGGAACTGCGTCGCAGGCAAAGGGCCAACCGCGGCGGCTGGTGGCACAACCTGCCTCTGCCCTGTGGCCTCATGCTTCTCTTTGCCGTCCTCGTCGTCCGCCTCTTCTGGCTCCATGTCGTCGCGGCCCCGGGCCTGCAGGCCCGCGCCCAGGAGACCCAGGTCTACGACACGGTCGTGCCGGCCAAGCGCGGCACCATCTATGACCGCAACGGCAACGTCTTGGCCATGAGCGTGGATTGCAGCGACGTCTGCATCAACCCCAAGATGATCAGCGACAAGGAAACGGTCGCCTCGCTGTTTGCCGAGAAGCTCGGCGGCAAGGCCAGCGACTACATGAGCGTCCTTTCCAAGGACACGACCTATGCCGTGGTGATGAAGAAGGTCGACCAGGACGAGGCCAACGAACTCATCGCCTCGCTCACCGACGAGCAGAGCACCGTCATCTGGCTCGAGTCCCGCGTAAAGCGCGTCTACCCCTACGGCTCGGTCGCGGGGCAGATCCTGGGCATGGTTGGCGAGGACTCCGACGGCAACACCGTGGGCCTCACCGGCCTTGAGCTGCAGTACAACGACGTCTTGAGCGGAAAGGACGGCTCCATGTACGTGGAGCACGGCCTTAACGGCCAGCCCATCGCGGGCGGCTCCTACGTCATCAACGACGCCGTAGACGGGCAAGACATCATCATCTCGCTCGACGTGAACATCCAGACGGTGGCCGAGACCCAGCTCACGCTGGCCGTAAAGGAGGGCAACGGCAAGTCGGGCAACGCCATCGTGACCGAGCCCAAGACCGGCCAGATCCTGGCCGCCTGCTCGCTGCCGCTTGCCGACCTCACCGACACGGACAACCTCACCAACGCCGCGCTTAACTTCACGGCGGTCTCGAGCTCCTATGAGCCGGGCTCCACCTTCAAGATCCTCACGATGGCCATTGGCTACGAGACCGGCACCATCACCAAGGACACGACCTTCACGGTGCCGCCGACGGTCAGGGTCGGCGACGACGACGTCCGGGACGCCGACAGCCGTGACTACACCATGACGATGACCCCCACAGAGATCATGCGCCGCTCGTCCAACACGGGCGCCGCCATGGTGGGCATGGCCATCGGCGACGAGAAGTTCTCCGAGGGCCTCGCCAAGTTCGGCATCGGGTCGACCACCGGCATCGACTATCCCGGCGAGGTCCAGGGCCTCATGCCCACGTTCGGCCAGAACAACGGGGCAACCTCCGGCTTCGTCGCCTTTGGCCAGGGCATCGCCATCCCGAGCATCCAGCTCGTGCGCGCCGTGGGCGCCATCGCCAACAAGGGCACCATGCTGACGCCGCACTTCCTGGTCCAGAAGGGCTCCGAGACCGTGGACTGGGGCGAGGGGACGCAGGTCGTCTCCGAGCAGACGGCCGAGGACGTCATCGGCGACATGCGTGCCGTGGTGCAGGAGGAAGGCACGGGCGCCGGGGCCAACATCAAGGGCTATGACGTCGTGGGCAAGACCGGCACCGGCGAGCAGGCCTCGTCCGAGGGCGGCTACGAGGATGGCAACTTTATGAGTTCGTTCGTCGGATTTGCCAACGGCGAGGACGCAAGCGTGCTGTGCTACGTGGGCGTTTACGGCACCGCGCGACATGGCGACACCGCGGCCGTGCCGTACTTTACCGCTATCATGAACGAGGCCCTTACGGACATGAGCGTTCCTGAGTCCTAGGACCGGGCAACTGACTGGAGAAGACATGATCGAGTGCACGGCCACAGAGATTTGCCAAGCCACCGGCGCCTCGCTCGTTGCGGGCGAGGGCGGTGCCGCATGCGCGGGCGTGGCCATCGACTCGCGCAAGGTGGGCGAGCGCACGCTGTTCGTGGCCTTTGCCGGCGAGCGCGTCGACGGCAACGACTACGCGCTCGCGGCCATCGAGGCCGGCGCCGGCATCGTGGCGCTTACGCGCAAGCCGGGCGCAGACGTCGTCGCGGCGGCCGAGCAGGCCTCCTGCGCCCTCGTGCGCTGCGAGGCCGATGACGCCGGCGAGTTCATGCTGCGCCTGGCCAGCTGGTGGAGGGCACGCCAGGACTGGTGCGTCGTGGGCGTCACCGGGTCGGTGGGCAAGACCACGACCAAGGACATGCTTGCGGCCGTGCTTGGCTGCAAGTACCGCGTGCACGCCACGGCCGGCAACTTCAACAACCTCATCGGCGTGCCCATCACCTTGCTCCAGGCCCCTCTCGATTCCGAGGTCCTCGTGGTAGAGATGGGCATGAACCACACCGGGGAGATCGCGCGCCTGGCCGAGGTGGCCGCCCCCCGCGTGGCCGTCATCACCAACGTCGGCACGAGCCACATCGGCCTGCTCGGCTCGCGCGAGAACATCGCCCGCGCCAAGGCCGAGATCGTCGCGCCGCTCACGGCCGCCCCGGCCAGCGCCGTCGCGCCCGCACCTCGTCTGCTCATGACGGTGGAGAACGACTACACCGCCTTCATCGCGCGCGAGTTCGCCTCGCCTGCCGGCGTGGACGTGACCCTCGTGGGCGCGGGGGAGGGCTCCGAGCTCGTCCCGGCGAACCTCGAGCTCGACGAGGATGCCCACCCCAGCTTTGACGTCTTGGTCGGCGCCGGCCTGGGCCCGCAGCCCCAGGCCCTGCACGTCTCGCTCGGCCTCACCGGCGCCCAGGTGGTGCCCGATGCCCTGCTCGCCCTGGGCGTGGGCCTGGCGCTTGGGGTTGATGCCCAAGAGGCCGCCGATGCCACGGCAAAGCTCGCTCCCACCCACATGCGCCAGGAGGTCGTGCGCGCCGCCTGCGGCTGCCGCGTCATCGACGACTCGTATAACGCCGCCCCCGATTCCATGGCCGCGGCCCTCAAGGCCCTGTGCCGCATGCGCGTGGAGGCCGGCGGCCGCCGCATCGCCGTCCTCGGAGAGATCGGCGAGCTGGGCGAGCAGGAGATGCGCCTGCACGAGCTCGTGGGCGCCTATGCCGCCGCGCTGCCGCTCGACATGCTCGTAATCGTCGGCACCGAGCGCGCCGACCACATGGAACAGGCTGCCTGCCTCATGGGCTTTTCGGAGGACAAGGTCGTGCGCGTGCGTGACGTGGAGGCCCTAATTGAGGTCCTTTCGCCCGTGCTCGCCCCGGCCGACCTCGTGCTCGTGAAGGCCTCGCGCGCGGCTGAGCTCGACAAGTTTGTAAAGGCGGTGACGGCCTAAGTGCTCACCTATCTCATCAAGGGTCAGCAGTACCCCACCTACCAGGTCTTTATTGCAGCCATCGTGGCTTGTCTCATTACGGCCCTGCTTATGCCGAGCTTCATCAGGCTCATGCGCAAGGACGGCATCGGGCAGCAGGTCCGCGCCGACGGCCCGCAGACCCACCTCGTCAAGCAGGGCACGCCCACCATGGGCGGCGTCATCATCCTGCTCGGCATGATCATCACGGTCTTCCTCTTCGCCACCTGGACGCCCGACCTCATCCTGTGCGTGGCGGCCACCCTGGCCACGGGCCTCCTCGGCCTGCTCGACGACGTGGAGAGCGTGAGCCACGGTCGTTCGCTGGGCCTCACCCCCTCGCAGAAGATGGCCGGCCTCATCACCATCAGCGTCGCCTTCTGCCTGCTTGCGGTGAACTGGGTGGGTATCGACCCGACGCTCACTTTCCCCGGGGGCTTCGTCATCGACCTCGGCGCGCTCAGCACCACCATCGCCGGCGTCAACGTGCCCTGGCTCTACGTGTTCTTCGTATTCCTGCTCCTTGCGGGCCTGTCCAACTCGGTGAACCTCACCGACGGTCTCGACGGCCTCGCGGGCGGCACCGTGATGGGCGTCATGCTCGTGATGGCGATGGTGGCCTTCTCCTACGGGGAGGTTAACCTCGCCGTCTTCGCGGCCGCCGCGGCCGGCGCCTGCGTGGGCTTCCTTTGGCACAACTGCCACCCGGCCTCCATCTTCATGGGAGACACCGGCTCGCTTGCCCTGGGCGCGGGCTTTGCCGCGCTGGCGGTGCTCACCAAGACCGAGGTCACCTCGCTGGTGATGGGCGGCCTGTTCATCTGCGAGGCCCTGAGCGTCATCTTGCAGGTGGTCAGCTTCAAGAGCACCGGCAAGCGAATCTTCCTCATGGCCCCGCTCCACCATCACTTCGAGAAGAAGGGCTGGAGCGAGACCAAGGTCGTCATTCGCTTCTGGATCGTGAGCGCGATGTTTGCGGCCGTGGGCTTTGCGCTGTACTTCCAGCTTCGTTAGTCTTCCGGGGCCGCCGCGAGCGGCCCCTTGGTTTGCGCGGCGCGCCCGTGACGTGGCGGCGCGCGCCTGATGTCGAGAGGGGCTCGAATGAGCGAGAACGTACGAGGCGCCATGGGCGACGTGTTGGTCTTGGGCCTTGGCAAGACGGGCGAGGCGGTGGCCGACTACCTGCTCGAGCAGCGCGACCTCGGCCGTGTTGGCTCCGTCACCGTCTACGGCGGACTCAAGAGCGCCCCCTCCGAGGCCACGCGCGCCCTCGAGGCGGCCGGGGCCACCGTGGTCTTTGGCACCGAGGACGTCCAGGGCTCCTATGACCTCGCGGTGAGCTCGCCGGGCATCTCGGAGTTCTCCGGCTTCTATGCGAGCGCCAAGGCGGCGTCTGCCGAAATCATCGGCGAGCCCGAGCTCGCCTGGCGCGAGAGCCCCGAGCGTTGGGTGGGCATCACCGGGACCAACGGCAAGACCACGACGACCACCCTCACGCGCGACCTGCTGCGCGCCGGCGGCCTGAGCGCCGAGGCCGTGGGCAACATCGGCACGATGGCCATCGGCGAGGTGGCCCGCCGCGACCCCGGCGAGTGGCTCGTGGCCGAGCTCTCTAGCTTCCAGCTGGCGACCTCCGCCCACCTGCACCCGCACGTGGGCGTGCTGCTCAACGTCACGCCCGACCACCTCTATTGGCACAGCACCATGGAGAACTACGCCGCCGCCAAGGAGAAGCTCTTCGCCAACCTCGATCCCGGTGATCTCGCCGTCATCTCCGACGGCGACTCGTGGTGTCGCGACGTGGCCGCGCGTTGCGCCGAGCGCGGCCTGCGCGTCTGCCGCCTGCTTGGTGCCGGCGAGCTTTCCCGCGAGGGCGAGGCGTGCTGTGCCTGGCAGGACGGCGACGGCATGCTCGTCGTGCGCATCGACGGCCACGACACGCGCCTCGTACGCGCAGACGAGCTCTCCATCTTTGGCGAGCACAACGTCGAGAACGCCCTCGCGGCCTCTGCCTGCGCCCTTGCCTGCAACGTGGACGCGGCCGACGTCCGCTCGGGCCTCGTCGCCTTCCGCCCGCTCGAGCACCGCATCGAGCCCTGCGGCGAGAAGGGCGGCGTGCGCTTCGTGAACGACTCCAAGGCCACCAACACCGACGCCGTCTCCAAGGCCCTTACGGCCTTTGAGCCCGGCAACGTCATCATCTTGCTCGGCGGCCACGACAAGGGCACCGAGCTTGCCGATATGGCCGCCGACGTCGTGGCGCGCGCCCGCGTGGCCGTCTGCTTTGGCGAGGCCGGCGAGCGCATCGCGGGCGCCGTGGAGGCCGCCGGCGGCACCGTGGAGCGCGCCGCCCACCTCGAGCAGGCGCTCGACGCCGCCATCGCGCTGGCCCGGCCCGGCGACGTCGTGCTGCTGTCCCCCGCCTGCTCGTCGTTTGACGAGTTCGCTGGCTTTGAGGAGCGCGGCCGCGCCTTCAAGTCCCTCGTCGCCAGCCGCATCGCACAGGAGTAGCGCCCGTGAGCTCTTTGAATTCCGCCACCTACAACCGAGGGCGTGCCGCCTGGGCCGCGCGCTCGCAAGACAGCGGCCCGTCTCGCGAGGCCGGGCGTGCCCGCGACCGGCGCGCTGGCGAGCCCGTCGGCTCCGAGCGCCCGCGCTCGACCAGGGCCAAGGCCGCGGCCAGCGGCTTCGAGGCCAAGGTCCGCAGCATCCCCGCGCGCTTCATGTCGCCGGCCGCCCTGCTCGTCGCAGTGACGGCGGTGCTCGTCATCTTCGGGCTCGTGATGATCTTCTCGGCGTCTTCCATCGAGGCGGCGTCCGAGACGGGCGATTCCACGTACTACCTTTGGCACCAGGGCCTCTACGCCTTCTTTGGCCTCGTCTTCGCCTCGGGCGTTGCGCTGGTTGACTACCACAAGGTCTGCAGCGACATCGGGATGGCGGTGGTCTCCCTCTTGGCCATCCTGTCGCTCGGCGCGGTGCTCGCCCTCGGAACCTCCGCCCTGGGAGCCAAGCGCTGGATTGACCTTGGCCTGTTCACCCTCCAGCCCTCGGAGTTTGCCAAGCTCGCGATCCTTTTCGTGACCTCAAAGCTGTTCAACGACTGCTTTTCCGACCAGTCGCGCGGCCTTGGGCAGACGATCGTGCTCGGCGTCATCTACATCGGCCTTCCGCTGGGCCTGATTCTGGCCGAGCCCGACAAGGGCACGACCGTCATCATCGCGGCGATGGTCTTTGGCCTCCTGTTCATCTCCGGGTTTCGGCGAGACATCCTCATCAAGATCATCTTCGGCGTTTTCGTCGCCGGCTTCATCTGGGCCCTCAAGGACGACTACTCTCGTCAGCGTATCTCGTCCTACCTCTCTTCGCTGCTTTCCTTCCGTATCGATTCCCAGGGCTCGGACTACCAGATCCTCCAGGGTTATATCGGCTTCGGCACGGGCGGCGTCTTTGGGCGAGGGCTGGGCATGAGTCGCCAGAAGTACAGCTTCTTGCCCGAGGCCCACACCGACTTCATCTTTGCCGTTGTCGGCGAGGAACTCGGCCTTGCGGGCACGCTGTTCGTCATCGTGCTCTTTGGCCTCATCGCCCACTTTGGCCTCAAGATCGCGCACAACTCCCATGACCTCACCGGACGTCTCATCGCCACGGGCGCCGTTACGCTGCTGCTTGCGTCCTTCTTCATCAACGTCTGCAGCGTCCTCGGGATCATCCCGCTCACGGGCAAGCCGCTGCCCTTCCTCACCTATGGCGGTTCCTCGCTCATCTCCTCCATGGGCCTTATCGGCGCCGTCGTGAACGTCGCCATTCACTCCAAGCTGCCCGAGACCGAGCACGACCGTCGCCGTCGCCAGATATCGCTTGTCGCAGACGAGGAAACCGGGGTCGGGGAGGCCTACGCGAGGGGTTCGGCCGAGTCCCGGGCCATGAGGGCCAACGAGCGCGCCAACGTGCCGCTTGCGGGTGGCGCGTCCGCCGCGCAGGGGGGCGGATTTAAGCTTGTGGACGGCGGGTCGCGCCGCGGGCAGGAGCCTGGCGCCCGCGAGGCGCGCGAGGGGCGTGGCGGCTATGGGTCGCAGCGCGACTCTGGCGCATACGCCGACGCCCGCCGCCAGACCACGGGCGGCCGAACGCGCATCGACCTGGGCCCCACCGGGGCCGAGCGCCTGCGCCCCAACTCCGGCCCAACCGTGAGGGGAACGAACGCAAAGGACGACGGCCGAGGCTCTCGTCCCAGAAGGAGGAGCTAGCGATGGCAGACAAGCTTGAGGTCGCGATTGCCGCCGGCGGCACGGCCGGCCACATCAACCCGGCGCTCGCCCTGGCCGAGGAGCTGCGCGAGCGCGGCCACCACGTGACCTTCTATGGCAGGCCGTCCAAGCTCGAGGGGACGCTCGTGCCCGCCGCCGGCTTTGAGCTCGTGCCCGTGGAGGTCACCGGCTTTGACCGCTCGCGTCCCTGGACGGCCGTGACCTCGCTTGCCCGCGTGTGGAGCGCCAAGCGCATGCTGGGCCGGCGCTTTGCCGCCGGCGCGCCCGACGTGGCCATCGGCTTTGGCGCCTACGTCGAGGTGCCGCTGCTGGGCTGGTGCAAGGACGCCCACGTTCCCTACCTGCTGCACGAGCAGAACAGCGTGCCGGGGCTGGCCAACAAGATGATGAGCGCGCATGCCGGCCGCGTGTGCATCTCGGTGCCCGCCGCCGAGGCCGTCTTTGCGCGCAAGGGCGGCACCTCCCACGTGGTGCTTACGGGCAACCCCGTGCGCAAGAGCGTCATCGAGGGCTCGCGCGAGCGTGGCCGCGAGGCGCTGGGCGTGCCCGAGCAGGCCACGATGCTGCTCGTCTTTGGCGGCAGCCTTGGCGCCAAGACCCTGAACGAGGGCATGGCTCGCCTGAAGGAGCGCCTGCTGGGCGCCGACGGCCTCTACGTGGTGCAGTCCACCGGCAAGGCCGGCTACGAGGCGGCCGCCGAGGCCCTGGCACTCACCGATGACGAGGCCAAGCGCTGGAAGCTTCTGCCCTACATCGACAACATGGGCGACGTCCTGGCCGCGGCCGACCTCGTGCTCTCCCGCGCCGGCGCCTCCTCCATCGCCGAGATCGCCGCGTTGGGCGTGCCGGCGGTGCTCGTGCCCTATCCCTTCGCCACGGCAGACCACCAGACCACCAACGCCCGCTACCTCACCGACGCGGGGGCGGCCGTCCTCTTCACCGACGACGAGGTGGCCGGCGACCCCTTCGGCGAGAAGCTCCTCGAGCTCGTGACGAGCACGCAGGAGCGCAAGGCCATGCGCGCAGCCGCCGCCGGCCTCGCCCAGGACCGCGCCGCCGCAAAGCTGGCCGACGAGCTGGAGAAGGTAGCCCGCGGGTAGGCGCACTCGGGACTGCTTGCAGGTGGGGGGTCTTCCAGACCTTGCGATTTTGGGCGCCGTGCCATTCCCGTGCTTCGTCCCATGCGGAAATCAAATACGTTTGTCCCATCAGTAGGCGTACGCAGCCCGCGTGCGCCTGCGTTTGTGTACTCAGTAGTTGTCTGCTGGGCTGGCTTTGCGGAGAGCGAGGGTCAGATTTATAAACCTGCAGGTAGATAGCGTGCGTATCTTTCTTCATGGTCGCAATTTCTTGCGAAATGCCCAAGAGCGTCTACGTTTGCGTCGCTCGTAAGCCCCTGCGGGGTCTGGCGCCCATCGGGTGCCTACGCGTGCATCATCCGTAGCCCACCGCGGCGATCACCCGGCGCCTTGCCGTTTCGTTGGAGTCGGCTTGGGGTCGCGCGGGGGATTGGCCGCATGGGCTAAACTGAGATGCGTATGTGCGCGGGTGCCCAACGCCCGTAGATAAAACCAATCCTGAGGAGCCATTGCATGGCAACCACTTCCGAGAAGCTGCCCTTCCAGCGCGTCCACATCGTCGGCATCGGCGGCGCGGGCATGAGCGGCATCGCCCTGGTGCTGCACGAGCGCGGCATTCACGTCACGGGCAGCGACCTCAAGAGCTCGCGCTACGTCCGTGAGCTCGAGGCTGCCGGCATCGAGGTCCACGTGGGCCACGAGGCCGCCACCGTAGACGCCGTCGCCCCCGACGTCGTGGTCATCTCCACGGCCATCCCCGAATCCAACCCCGAGGTCATCCGCGCCCGCGAGCTGGGCATCGAGGTTTGGCCTCGCGCCAAGATGCTGCCGGCGCTCTCCATGGGCCACACGACCGTGGCCGTCTCGGGCACCCACGGCAAGACCACCACGTCTTCCATGGTCACCACCATGCTCGACCGCATGGGACTCGACCCGTCCTTCCTCATCGGCGGCTTCGTCGAGGGCTACAACACCAACGCCCACAGCGGCAAGTCAAGCTACTACGTGGCAGAGGCCGACGAGTCGGACGGCTCCTTCCTCTTCTTCAACCCCGCGGTGACCGTGGTCACCAACATCGAGGCCGACCACCTGGACCACTACGGCACGCTCGAGAACCTCGAGAACACCTTTGGCCAGTTCATGGACACGGTGGGCGAGGACGGCTGGGTCGTGGCCTGCGGCGAGTCCGAGGGCGTCCGCAGGGTCGCCTCCGGCTGCACGCGCAAGGTGGCCACCTACGGCTTTGAGGGCAACGGCGAGTTTGACTACGTTTGCGTGCCGCAGGCCGGCGGCAAGAGCCTCGAGAGCCACCTTGAGGTTCGCTGCCCCAACGGCAAGAGCGTGAAGGTCACCATCAAGGCCAACCCCGGCCGCCACAACATGCTCAACGCCACCGCGGCCATCGCCGTGGCGGACGTCCTGGGCCTTGACGTGGACGCCGCGGCCGAGGCGCTCTCGACCTTCGCCGGCGTCAAGCGCCGCTTCACCCACGTGGCCGACGTCGGCGGCATCACCGTGGTGGACGACTACGGCCACCATCCCACCGAGGTCGCGGCAACCCTCGCGGCCGCCGCCGGCCTTTCCTACGACCGCGTGGTCGTGGTCTTCCAGCCGCATCGCTACACCCGCACCAAGAACCTCGCCGAGCAGTTTGGCGCCGCCTTCGCTGACGCCGACGTGCTCTACGTCATGGACGTCTTCTCCGCAGGCGAGATGCCCATCCCCGGCATCTCCGGCAAGACGGT
>CAVJWS010000053.1:0-14994 GCA_963653485.1 Prevotella sp. CAG:279 | reverse complement strand
CCACGCGGCGCAGGCGCCTCCAGGCCACGCCGATGACGGCGGAGAGCGCCACGGCCACGCCGGCGAGCGCCTGGATGGTGTAGGTCATGACCGAGGGGTCCACATAGGCGGCGGCGGGGGCTGCCATGCCCGCCCAGGCCACGGCGATGCCCAAAACAACAAACACGAGGTCAAAGAGGCAAAGCGCAAGACGCTTGAACTTACTCACGGCCATCACTCCCCTCTTCGCTTTCTGCATTTGCGGCCTGCTTCTCCAGCACCTTGCCGAGCAGGTACCTGCCGGCGGCCTCGCCACCGTGTCCGAGGTTGAAGATCATCTCGTCGCGCACCTGTTCGATCTTGTCGTGCCAGTCCTCGGGGTGCTCGAGCATCTCGGCGATGATGTCGCCGAGCTTGCCGGCATCCTCGGGAGAGACGGAGCGGCCCACGCGGTTGCGCAGGCTGATGTCGGTGGGCTCGATGCCCGTCTCCCTCCATTCTGGGTTGGAGACCTTTATCGGCGTGTCCACGAACACGCTCGGCTTGAGCGTCACGAGCGAGAACTCGCAGAACACGCTGGACCAGTCGGTCACGAGCACGTCGGACTCCAGGATGGAGGAGCTGCTGGAGAAGTCCTGCTCAAAGTAGAGATCGGTGGCCGGCACGTCAGCGTAGCGGGCCTGCAGCTGCTCCCAGCGCGGGCGGAAGCGCTTGGTGTACTCGGGGTGCGGGCGCACCACCACGCGCCAGCCGCGGCCGAGCAGCGGGCGGATGAGCTCGTCGGCGCACAGATCGAGAATGTTGTCCTGCTGCCAGGACGGGGCGATGAGCACCACGGGGCGCTCGCCCTTCTCGTGCGAGGATGCCTCGTAGGCGGCAATCTGGCGGTCGAGCAGGTCGTAGCCCACGTGCGGCAGCCCCTTGGGCGCAAGGCCGCGAAGCTTCTCGGCCGCGCGGACCTCGGCCTGCTGGTGCGGGCCCACGCACAGCAGCGCGTCGTAGTTGTCATAGGCCTCGCGGCGCGCAGTGAGGTTGGTCGAGGTCATGTGGTGGAACATGAAGGCGTAGAAGGCGTCCTTCTTCACATAGGAGCGCTTGATATAGAAGTTGTCGAGGTCCTCCAGCGTCATGACCACCACGTCGGCGTCCATCTTCATCATGAGGGTGATGAGGCGCTTCTCGCCGATGTAGTAGGGCAGCACGCGCGGATGGGCCTTGGCGTACTCAAAGATCTGGTCGTCCGCATCACCGGTGACGTAGTGGATGCAGACGTCCGAGTTGGCGAGCAGCCACTCCACCGCGCCCTGGAAGTACTTCCAGAAGCCGCTGCGCTCGGAGTAGAAGACGATGTGCTTGCCCACCACGGAGAAGAAGCGCTTGTAGTCGGCCTTCTCGCGCTTGGCCAGCGGGTCGGGCTTGTACCAGGGGCCCTTCTTCTTGGAAAGGCCGTTCAGCTCATCGAGCTCGGCCTTTGAGGCCGCGAGGTCCTCGTAGTCCACGTACTTGGCGGGACGGATGATGGCGTTGCAGGCCATCTGCACCACAACGGAGAGCAGGTTGGAGCACACCCAGTAGAAGGCCATGCCGGCAGACACGCCCACGCCCAGGAAGAACGACAGCGCGATGGACAGGCCGTTGGTGGAGTTCTTCTCTGCGCGGGACTGCTCGCGCTGCAGCGGGTTGATGTGGTTGGAGGCCACGCCCATCACCACGGCCGAGAGGGTGGCGAGCACAGGCATCAGCCAAGAGAGGCCTCCGTCCTCCATGGGCACGAGGGCGAGGAACTCGGCGCCGGACGCGCCCGAGTCCGTGATGGCGTGGATGACGTCCACCAGGCCGAAGAGGATGATTATCTGCACGGCAAGCGGGATGAGCGAGAGCAGCGGGTGGTAGTGGTGCTGCTTGTTAAGCTCGCTCTGGCGCTCGCCGATCTGCTCGGCGTCGCCGAAGTACTTCACCTTCACGCGGTTGAGGTCGGGCATCATGCGCACCATGACGATGCTGTTCCACTGGCACCACAGCGACAGCGGCATGAGCACCACCTTCACGATGAGCGTAAACAGAAGGATGGTGAGCCACCAGTTCTGCGTGAGGTCATAGCAGGGCCTCATGACGGCCATGAATATGTCGGTGATCCAGGAAAGCACGGTTCCCCCATATCTTCTCGCCGGTTAGGCGACGCGAGCGCAAACTTTCACAACATACTCCAAAGCAAAAGCCGAGATTGTTCATGTAATTTGCCTTGGCGGGTTTCGTGAACAAGCTAAGCGCAAAATGCAAGGTATTTCCGGTAAAGGAAAGCCCGGGGTTCCTACCCAGAAAAAGCGATATCTTGAAAAATGCTGAATTCGTAAGCGCGGCATCACGGGTTCGTAAGGCTTTGCAAGCCCGGCCGCGCCCCTCGCGACAAAGAGGTAAGCCCATGAAGGTCTACGAAGGAACCGTCCTCACCGTGAACGCCGCCGACGAGGTGGCGCGCTACCTCGTGGAGGACGGCGGCAGGATCGTCTACGTCGGCAACGACTTGCCCGAGCGCTACGCCTCGGCCGAGAAGGTAGAGCTTGGTGGGCGCGCCCTGTGCCCCAGCTTCGTCGACACCCACGAGCACCTCGCGAGCTTTGCCACCTTCAACGCCGGCCTCAACGTGATGCAGGCCCGCTCCAACGCCGAGATTTGCGAGATGGTGCGCGAGTTTGCCCAGAGCAGCAGCGCCAAGACCCTCATCGCCTTTGGCGCAAGCCCCTACTCCGTGGAGGAAGGCCACCTCGTCACCCGCGAGGAGCTGGACCGCGTCTGCCCGGACAAGCCCCTCATGCTCGTTAAGTACGACGGCCACGCCTGCGTGGTGAACAGCGCCCTGCTTGGCAAGGTTAAGCAGAAGGTCGAGAGCCTGCGCGGCTACCACCCCGAGAGCGGCGAGATGAACCAGGAGGCCTTCTTTGCCGTCTCCGACTACATCACCAACTCGCTCTCGCTGCCCGAGCTCGTGGGCAACATCCAGCACGCCATGGACTACCTTGCCTCCAAGGGCATCGGCATGGTGCACACCGTCTCGGGCGTGGGCTTCACCGCAAACCTGGACATCTCGCTCGAGCAGTGGGTGGCCAAGAGCGCCCAGAACGGTTTTGCCGTCCGTGTGTTCCCGCAGTCCATGGACGTGCGCGTGGCCACCAGGCGCGGCCTGCCGCGCATCGGCGGCTGCTTTGCCTGCGCGCTTGACGGCTGCTTTGGCTCGGCCGACGCCGCGCTCAACGCCCCCTACGCGGACGGCGAGGGCACCGGCGTGCTCTACTACACCGACGAGCAGGTCACCGAGTTCTGCAAGCAGGCCAACCGTGCCGGCCTGCAGATTGAGATGCACGCCATAGGAGACGCTGCCTTTGACCAGGCCTGCCGCGCGCTCAAGGCCGCGCTTGATAGCTACCCGCGCGCCGACCACCGCCACGGCATCATCCACAGCTGCCTTCCCACCGAGGAGGGTCTGAAGATCTGCTCCGAGTACCACATCCAGTTCCCCATGCAGACAAGCTTCATCGACTGGCCACAGGAGCCGGACTCCTACCTCGAGCAGATCCTCGGCACCGAGCGCGCGGCCAGGCTCAACCCGCTGCGCACCATGTGGGACCTGGGCATTGTGCTCTCCTGCGGCTCGGACGCCCCCTGCACCGACCCCGACCCGGTGCTGTGGCTGCAACGCGCCTGCAACCACTCCAACCCCGCCCAAAGCCTCACCGTGCGCGAGGCCCTGCGCATGGCCACCTACAACGGCGCCTGGACCACCTTTGACGAGCTGGACCGCGGCTCTCTGGAGCCGGGCAAGCTCGCCGACATGGCCATCCTCTCCGAGAACCCCTACGAGATGGACCCGGCCGAGCTCGGGCGCCTCAAGGTTGAGGGGCTCATCTTGCAGGGCAAGCCCTACGAGCCGCAGAGCCAAGGCGTCGGCGGCGCCGTGCTGCGCGGCATGCTCGGCCACGGCCGCTGCTAGACAGACGGCGCAAGACGACCGGGCCCCATGGTAAGACGGGGCCGCGTCTCGTTCGCGCCGCACGGCCGCGCCGCGCCTCGCACCACGCCAGCCCCGCTGCCAGCCGCTCGCCCTCGCACCGCCCACTCCCCCACGCACGCATCGCAGTCCCAAAAGATCAACCCGCCCACCGGCGAAAACCCAACGTGAAAGGCACGACATGCTCTCCCAGATCGAGTTCAACGTCCTCGCAGCGCTTGCGACCTCCAGCCCCGCCAACCAACGCGAGCTAGCCGAGGCCGCGGGCATCTCCCTCGGCTCGGCCAACAAGGCCATCAAGTCGCTGCGCGAGGCAGGCCTCGTCACCGAAGGGCTCGAGCCAACTGAGGTCGGCCTCGCCGAGCTCGAGCCGCACCGCGTGAAGAACGCCGTCATCCTGGCCGCGGGCCTCGGCCGCAGGTTCGCGCCCTTGAGCTTCGAGCGCCCCAAGGCCCTCTTCCGCGTGCGCGGCGAGGTCCTCATCGAGCGCCTCATCGGACAGCTGCACGAGGCCGGCGTGGAGGACATCTACGTGGTCATCGGCCCCATGAAGGAGAGCTTCTACTACCTGGAGGACAAGCTCGGCGTCCACCTCATCCAGACCTGCGACTACGCCACGCGCAACAACCACGCCTCGCTCATGAGCGCGCGCGACCACCTGGGCAACACCTACGTCTGCCCGGCGGACCAGTACTACGAGCAGAACCTCTTCCGCGCCTACGAGTACCGCTCCAACTGCGTGGCCGTGCGCGACGAGGGCAAGGACGCCAAGCAAGCCTTTGAGCTGGGTGCCAACGACCTCATCGTGGCCGCCAAGCGCGACTTTGGCCAGGCCTGGCGCATCGAGGGCCCGGCCTACCTTGACGAGGAGTTCGCACGCGAGTACGTGGACATCCTCGAGGACGAGTACTACCTGCCCGAGACCGAGGGCAAGCTGTGGGAGACCATCTTCATCGAGCACGTGGACGAGCTGCGCATGTTCGCCCGCAAGCTCCCGAGCGAGGGCGTCATCCACGAGTTCGACTACCTGGGAGACCTCTGCGCCTTTGACGCCGACTTCATGGAGAACGTGGACTCGGCCATCCTCGACAACATCTGCCGCACGCTGCAGTGCGGCCGCGACGACATCACCGACGTCCGCCCGCTCGATTCCGGGCTCACCAACCTCAGCGTGCTGTTCAGCTGCAAGGGCCAGCGCTACGTCTACCGCCACCCCGGCGCCGGCACCGAGCAGATCATCAACCGCGAGGCCGAGACCTTTGCCCTGCGCACCGCCTCCGAGCTTGGGCTGGACTCGAGCTTCATCTACGAGGACCCCAAGAGCGGCTGGAAGCTCAGCCGCTACATCCCGGACTGCGAGGAGTTTGACTACGCCAACGAGGCCCAGGTGAGGCAGGCCCTCACGATGGCGCGCGAGCTGCACCAGAGCGGCGCCACCTCGCCTTGGAGCTTTGACTTCTACGACGAGGGCAAGCGCATCTGGCGCCTGCTGGAGGAGGCCCGCTGGCCCCTGCCGGACGACTTTTCCGAGCTGGCGGCCCAGATCGGCGAGCTCGTGGGCCCCATGCGCGCGGGCGCCGGCAAGCCGGTGCTGTGCCACAACGATTTCTACGGCCCCAACTTGCTCGTGAAGGGCAGCGACATCTGCCTCATCGACTGGGAGTACGCCGCCATGGGTGACTACGGCTGCGACTTCGGCAACTTTGTGGCGCAGGGATCGGGCTATGATGTGGAGCGCGCCCTGGAGGTGCTCCCCTACTACTTTGGCCGCGAGCCGGGCGACGAGGAGCGCCTGCACTGCATCGCCTGCGTGGCCGTGGTTGGCTGGTACTGGTACGTGTGGGCCCTCTTCAAGGAGAGCAAGGGGTCTCCGGTGGGCAAGTGGACGCGCGTGTGGTACGAGGCCGCCAAGCGCTTTGGCGCGGCCGCCAAGGAGATGCTCGCCGAGGCCGCCTCGGGCCTACGCCCGCTCACGCGTCCCGAGTTTGAAGCGCTGGTGGCCGTTGAGGCCGGCAAGGGTTCCGAGGCGGACGCCGAGGTGCTGGCCGCACTCGCCGGCGAGGGCTTCGCGAACGGCACCGACGCCGAGGCCAAGCTCACCACCTCGGGCTTTATGGCGCTCGAGCCCTACCGCGCCAAGCGAGCCGTCTTCTTTGCCGCCGGCTTTGGCTCGCGCATGCTGCCCATCACCGTCAACACGCCCAAGCCGCTCGTGCGCGTGCACGGCAAGCGCTTCATCGAGCGTCTGCTCGACGCCGTCATCGCCGCCGGCATCGACGAGATCTACGTCGTGCGCGGCTACCTCGCCGAGGAGTTTGACGTGCTGCTCAAGCACTACCCGCAGATCACCTTCGTGGACAACCCCATCTACGACGAGACGAACAACATCAGCTCAGGCGTGGCGGCCGTGAAAGCGCACCCGCACTGCTTTGAGAACGCCTACGCCTTCGAGAGCGACCTCTACCTCACCGACCCGCGCTACATCAGCAAGTACCAGTACCGCAGCTCCTACCTGGGCTTCCCCGTGGAAGAGACAGAGGACTGGTACTTTGAGGCCACCGAGGAGGGCAAGATCACCAAGCTCGCCAAGGACCTCGGGCGCGACTGCTGGCAGATGGTGGGCCTCTCCTACTGGAGCGCCGAGGACGGAGCCAAGCTCGCTTGCGACCTGCCGGCCACCTTTGAGGCCAACGAGGAGAACCGCCAGATCTTCTGGGACGACGTTCCCTGCCGCGTCTGCGCCGAGAACTACGACGTCTTCGTGCGCGAGTGCGACCCGACCCACATCATCGAGATCGACTCCTTCGCCGAGCTCCAGGAAGTGGACGAGGCCTACAGGCCGAAGAAGTAACTATTCCTCAATCGCCAAGTCCCAGAGCGGGCCATAGAGCTCGTTACCGAGGATCCAGCCGGCGTGAGTGGGAACAAGTGATGAGCCCTTTTGCGCGAGAAGGCCACGGGACTCAAGCTGGGAGAAGCGCTCCTGAACTCGCTTATCTCCAAGCGTGGCCTTGGCGCGCTGTTGTAGCTCGGGTGATATGCCATCGGTCATGCGGGCGGCGAGCATGAGGTCCTCCGCCACAGCTTCGCGAGCAGTTAGCTGCTCAACCTCAAACGTGAGGTCCGCAAGGCTCTCGGCAGCTGCGATAGCGCGCGTGTCGCTCGTGACGGTAAGGCGGAAACGCTCGGAATCCTCGTCAGGTCCAGGCAGCGTAGGAACCAGCTCGTGCAAACGCTCGTATCCGGCGTGGCCAAGCATGCTTGCCGCGGCGGTGCCGAGGCCCAGGTACTCCACGCCCGTCCAGTAGGCGATGTTGTGCTCGCAGCGTTGGCCAGGCAGCGAATAGCTCGCCACCTCATAGCGGCTAAAACCTGCCTGCCCAAGCACGCGCGCGGCGGTCTCCATGTCGGCCGCCTCCGTGTCGTCCGAAGGCCAAGGCACCTCGCCCGCCTCGCACATGCGCTCGAGCGGCGTGCCCTCCTCAATCATGAGCGGGTAGCAGCTCACATGACCCACGCCCAGCTCCACGGCCGTGCGCAGGGACTCCTCCCAGCTCTGCGGAGTTTGGTGCGGAATGCCGCACATAAGGTCGAGCGAGGTCCTAAGGCCCGAGGCCACGGCCGCGGCAACGCGCTGCCGCGCCGTCTGCGCGTCATGGACGCGCCCCAGGCCCGCAAGCTCAGCGTCATTGAAGCTCTGCACACCGATGGAGACGCGCGTGGCGCCCGCCTCGCACGCGGCGGCAAGCACCTCGTCCGTCAGCGACTCGGGGTTAGCCTCGAAGGAGAGCTCACCCACGCCAAGGGCGGAGGCAACGCCGAGAAGCACGGCCAAGCCGGAGGCCCCAAGCATCGTCGGCGTGCCGCCGCCGACGTAGGCGGTCCGCACGCCCTCAAGCAGGCCAGCATCCGCGGCCTGGTCAACCAGCCGCTCAAGAGAGGCGGCATACCGTGCCATCAGCGGGTCATCGTGCCTGGTGGCCGCCGTGGCAAAGTCGCAGTAGCGGCAACGCCTCACACAGAAGGGAACGTGCAGGTAGAGCGCCCCTACGCTCACAGCGAGGCCTCGAGCTCGTCGGCCAGGGCCAGGTAGTCGGCCGTGTCCCTGCAGTGCATGGCGCGCTCGCGCCAGGCCGCCGCCTCGGGAACGCCGCGCAGGTACCAGCCGGCCAGGCTGCGAGCGCGGGCCATGTGGGCGCCCGTGGCCTCCAACAGCCGCACGTGCAGGCGGAAGGCGGCGAGGCGCATCTGTACGGTTACGGGCTTCTCGCACTCCCCCGCCGCCACACGGCGAGCGTTGCCGAAGATCCACGGGTCGCCATAGCTACCGCGCGCCACGAAGCAAGCTGCGGCGCCGGTCTTCTGCAGCAGCTCGGCCGCACGCGAGGCGGTGAGCGCATCGCCAGAGGCGATAACGGGCACGCTCACCGCGCGCACCACCTTAGCAATGAGGCTGGCGTCCGACTCGCCACGATACATCTGCGAGGCCACGCGACCATGAACCGCCACGGCCTGCGCACCGGCGGCCTCCATGGCGCGGGCGAAGTCGGGTCCCACGAGCGTGTCCGGTGTGCGGCCAACGCGAATCTTCACGGTGACGGGAACGCTCAGTTCCTCGCGCAGCGCGCGCACGATCTGCGCCGCGCGCTCGGGCTCGCTCAGCAGGGCCGAGCCCGCGCCTCCCTTGGTGACCTTGGGCACCGGGCAGGCCATGTTCACGTCCACGAGGGCAAGCTTGCCGCCCACGCGCTCGGCCACCTGCACGGCAGCCTCGCGAAAGTGGTCCGGGTCAGAGCCGAAGAGCTGCACGGCAATGTCGGGCTCGCCCTGGTTGGGCTCCACCAGCTGCCAGGTCTTCTCGCTCTTGTAGTGGATGCCCGTGACGCTCACCATCTCGGTGTAGGCAAGCGCCGCGCCGCCCGCGCGCATCATCATGCGGTAAGCCGCGTCGGTGACGCCGGCCATCGGCGCCATGAGGAAGGGGTTGGCGGTCAGACGCTCGGCTAGGGAACTAGTGCCAGCAAGCGAGCCGTTCTTTGCGAGCGTGCCGGTCGCAGAGTCGTGGCCTGTTTCAGCAAGGAAGCCATGCTCAGCGGGCACACCAGCCTCGGCAAGGGAGCCATGCTCAGCGGGCACACCAGCCTCGGCAAGGGAGCCATGCTCGGCCGGCGCACCAGCCTCAGCAAGCGCGCCAGCCCCGCAATCGGAGCCCGCCGCGTCAAGTAAACAACCCTCGGCAGACGCACCGCACTCGCCAGCCACGCCAGACCCGGCAAACCCAGCCGGCGGCCACGCCAGCCCAGCCGCCGCGGCGCCCTCCGCCATCACGCGCAAGGCCGCGTCGCTCGCGGCGGCCGCGGCCTGCTCGGCGCTGCGGAACGGAACACGCGCCACTACTCGTCCACCTTGAGGATCGCCATGAAGGCCTCCTGCGGCACGTCCACCGAGCCGATGGCCTTCATGCGCTTCTTGCCCTCCTTCTGCTTCTCCAGCAGCTTGCGCTTGCGCGAGATGTCGCCGCCGTAGCACTTGGCAAGCACGTCCTTGCGCATGGCCTTGACAGTGGAGCGGGCGATAATCTTGTTGCCGATGGCGCCCTGGATGGGCACCTCAAACTGCTGGCGCGGGATGATCTCCTTGAGCTTGTCGCACAGGCCGCGCGCGAGCGAGTAGGCCTTGTCCTTGTGGACGATGAAGGACAGCGCGTCCACCTCGTCGCCGGAGAGCAGAATGTCGAGCTTCACCAGGTCGCTCACGCGGTACTCGTAGAACTCGTAGTCCAGCGAGGCGTAGCCCTTGGTGCGGCTCTTGAGCTGGTCAAAGAAGTCCAGGATGAGCTCGGCCAGCGGCATGTCAAAGTGCATCTCAACGGACTTGCTGGTGAGGTGGATCATGTCGGTGGTGACGCCGCGGTGCTCGATGGCCAGCTGCATCACCGCGCCGGTGAACTCCGGCGGGCAGATGATCTTGGCCTTGAGGTAGGGCTCCTCGATATGGTCGATGCAGGTGACGTCGGGCAGGTCCTGCGGGCTGCGCACGGCCAGCATCTCGCCGTCGGTCTTGTAGACGTGGTAGTCCACGCTGGGGCTCGTGGCGATGAGGTCGAGGTTGAACTCGCGCTCCAGGCGCTCCTTCACGACCTCCATGTGCAAAAGGCCCAGGAAGCCCACGCGGAAGCCAAAGCCCAGCGCCACGGAGGTCTCGGGCGTCCAGGTGAGCGAGGGGTCGTTCACGTGGAGCTTCTCCAGGGCGTCGCGCAGGTTCTCGTACTCCTTGTTGTCCACCGGGAAGAGGCCCGTGTAGACCATGGGCTTGGCCTCGCGGTAGCCGGGCAAGGGCTCTGCGGTGGGGTTGTCCGCGTAGGTGAGGGTGTCGCCCACGCGCACGCTCTCCGGGTCCTTGAGGCCGGTGACCACAAAGCCCACCTCGCCCACGGAAAGCTCGTCCATGAGGACCTCGGCCGGGCGCTTCACGCCCACGCCGTCCACCAGGAACTTCTCCCCGCCCTGCATCATGAGCAGGTTGTCCCCCTTGGAGATGTGGCCGTCAAAGACGCGCACCGTGGCCACCACGCCGCGATACTCGTCAAAGTAGGAATCCAGGATGAGGGCCTTGAGCGGCGCGTCGTAGCCGCCGGTCGGCGGCGAGATGAGGAAGACGATGGACTCGAGCAGGTCGTGGATGCCCTCGCCCGTCTTGCCGGAGACGCAGACCGCGTCGTCGGCCGGGATGGCGAGCTCGTCCTCGATCTCTTCCTTGACCTCCTCGGGGTGGGCGGAGGGCAGGTCGATCTTGTTGATGGCCGGCACGATGTCCAGGTTGGCGTTCATGGCCAGGCTCGCGTTGGAGACGGTCTGGGCCTCCACGCCCTGGGTGGAGTCCACCACCAGCACCGCGCCCTCGCAGGCCGCGAGCGAGCGGCTGACCTCGTAGGTGAAGTCCACGTGGCCGGGCGTGTCAATGAGGTTGAACTGGTAGGTCTGGCCGTCGTCGGCGTCATACATCACGCGGACGGCGTTGGACTTGATGGTGATGCCGCGCTCGCGCTCGATGTCCATGGTGTCGAGCAGCTGCGACTCCATGTCGCGCTCGTCAACCGTGCGCGTGAGCTCGAGAATGCGGTCTGAGATGGTGGACTTGCCATGGTCGATGTGCGCGACGATGGAAAAGTTCCTGATGTGGGAGGTATCTATGCTAGTCATGAGGTTGATTCTACCGCATGGATGCGGGGCAAGGCGACAGAGTACTCGGGTATGGGCATAGGTCCCATAACCGGAATGGAAGAACGTGCTACAGTCGGGCCTTTTCAGTCGACAAGTCTCGACGCCGCTTTACCGGAGAGCTACGTGCTTGCATTGTTGCAACGGTTGCTACAAAGCAAGCACGAGCGCACGGCACAAAAAGAAGCCCCGCCGGCCAGCACGCCGACGGGGCTTCTTGGATTCGCTGTGAGCGAGAAGCTACTTGATGGTGTTCACGAGCTTCTGGACGCCAGACTTGCGCTGGGCGGCCTGGTTCTTGTGAATGATGCCCTTGGAGGCAGCCTTGTCGAGCAGACGGCCAGCCTTGTTGGCCTCAGCCTGAGCAAGATCGACGTCCTTGGCCTCAACGGCAGCGTAAACGCGCTTGACGGCCGTCTTGAGCTCGGAGCGGACGGACTTGTTGCGCATACGAGCCTTCTCGGCGGTGACGATGCGCTTCTTCTGCGACTTGATGTTAGCCACGTGCAGATCCTTTCAATTTCTTCTATCTGAGGCCCCTGTTGGCGGTGGGAGTGGGGTTCCCGCCACCGGACACGGCAAGGTCAACTGCCCAAGAGTAGCAGATGACCACCGGAAAGTACAAGAAATTTCGGCCGTACGCTCGATTTAGCCATAATTGCGCACGGGGAGCACAAGGAGACGGGAGAACCTTGTGCTCCCCTGCTGCTCTTCGCCCTGCGTTTCCGTGCCATTGGCCTCACCGTCCTACGGCGAGGACGCCCCCGGTGTGCTCATGTGCTACGACGGCGGCTATTGGCAGTACGCCCTCGGCTCTGACTCGGCGGTGCTCCTGCGCGGCACCCGCCGCCGCACGGACGAGAACCGCGACGAGCCCATCAAGGACCTGTTCCACAGGCTCTGCCGCTCCGGCCTCAAGCAAATGCGCGCCGCCTGGGGCTTCACCCTCTAACGCCCCCCAATAACGCAAGAGCGGGCCCCGACGATCCCGCCAACGCCCGCTACATTGCTTGTCCTATTGTCGAGAAGACCCTTGCGAATCTTTCCCGCGCCTCGCTACGCTCCCAAGTGTCTTCGGGCTTCTCTACTCGCACCCCACGTGGCGCTTGGAGTGAGAAGCCCTTTTCATGCCGAGTAACAACGTGTCGAGAAGACCGCTACGAAGCCGCCCGCATCCCGCCACTCGCAACGTTCCCTTTGGCCACGTCCTCGCTCTCCCCATACCACCTAACGCGATACTCCCAGGGAAGCATCAGCCCCGCCGCCACTTCCTTTAGACCGTGCCATTCGTGTATGAATCACTCTCTTCTAACCGTGCCATTCGTGTATAGAATGCGCTTTGCACACCATGCCATTCGTGTATAGTAGTGCTAATCAAAACCGTGCCATTCGTGCATTATTGCAGGTAGAAGGCAATTTATAATGAGGAGCAGAAATGTACAGGCGTCGCGCATACGATAACCTCCTTCGCTGGAAGAACGAAACCTGCGGAACTCGGGCGCTTCTTCTCGAGGGCGCGCGCCGAGTCGGCAAAAGCACGCTCGCAAAAACCTTCGCGGAGAACGAATACGCCTCTCACCTGATCATCGATTTCTCAAAGGCGTCGGATGATCTCAAGCAGCTGTTTTCCGAATATCGGTCCGACGTCGATTCCTTCTTCATGTATCTGCAGGCCTATACGGGCACGACCCTGCCGCGGCGCAACTCCCTGATCGTGTTCGACGAGGTCCAACGCTTTCCCCCGGCCCGCGAGTTCATTAAGCAGCTTGTGGAGGACGGCAGGTACGACTACCTCGAGACAGGCTCCCTCATCTCCATTCGGCGCAACGTCGAGAACATCGTCATCCCGTCCGAGGAAACCGCGCTCCGCCTCAACCCCATGAACTTCGAGGAGTTCCTCTGGGCGGGCGACGAGGAGCCCCTGGCGGCGTTGATCAGGGATGCCTGTGAGAGCAAGAAGCCCCTTCCCGACGCGTTGCACCGAAAGGCCGAGCGGCTGTTTCGTGAGTACATGCTCGTCGGGGGAATGCCGCAGGCCGTCGAAGCATATCTGACCGAGAAAGACTTTGGCAGGGTGGACAGGGTGAAACGTGACATTCTCGCGCTTTACAGCGAGGACATCGAGAAGTACGGCGGTCCGGATGCGCTGCGTATACGCCGCGTTTTCTCGACGTTGCCCGGGCAGCTTGCTCGGCACGAGAAAAAGTTCGTGCTCTCGGCCCTTGACCGCAACGCGCGCGGACGCGATTACGCGGACGCGTTCTTCTGGCTGTCCGACGCCTGCATCAGTGCGACGTGCCTCGGGGTTGACGACCCGTCGGTAGGGCTTGCGGCAACCGCGGACGAGGGAACGTTCAAGTGCTATATGGCCGATACGGGGCTGCTCGTCTCTCAGCTCTTCTCCGATAGCAGCGAGACGCCGCACGAGGTCTACCGGGATATCCTGCTGGGCAAGCTCGAGATAAACGAGGGTATGTTCACCGAGAATATCGTTGCCCAGCAACTGGTCGCGAGCGGGCGCAAGCTGTACTTTTACTCAATGCGCGACCGCGAGGACAGCTCCAATACCATGGAGATCGACTTCCTTATGACAGCCGGGTACGACAACGCAGCCGGCCGCCTGCGCGTGTCCCCTATTGAGGTAAAGTCCACAAAGCGCTATGGCGCAAGGTCGCTCGAGAAGTTCAAGGACAAGTTTAAGACGCGTGTGGGAACGCGCTACATCCTGCACCCCAAGCCGATGAGCGTGGAAGGCGACCTGGTTCGACTTCCGCTGTACATGGCGCACCTGCTGTAGGTCGCTGGCTGTTGTCGGCTCGCGAGGCGAGTTGGTTGTGACGAACATAAACGCCGGCCACGCCTCATCTCCACCAACCACAACCTGCGCCCGCCGTCTGCTAGCTCGTATGCCAAGCTGGGCATACTAGACAACGAGTGGGCCGCCATGGTCTTCGCTAAAATCTAAGGACACGCCAGCGCCCCAGACGGCGAGAGGAAGGAACCGAAGATGGATACCGACGAAGCAAGGACCCTCAACGATTCCGAGCTTATGGACGTCGTCGGCGGCGGGCACCACAACGCCGGCACGAGCGACACGACCTACGTCTTCGACACGCGGGGCAGGAACTGCGGCACGGTCACGGACGGCGTCCTGTACTACTGGCCGTGCAAGAAGTGCGGCAGGCCCACCCACATGGGCTCGGGCTTCAACCAGTGCGACAAGTGCGACGAATGGTACTGGAGCGTCAGCGACACCGCCTACAACGGCACCGAGGCCCAGCTCAAGGCCGAGTCCGCGGCGAACTAGCGCGGCAGGCAGTCAGGCGTCCGATATACGAAAGAGAGCCCAAAGATGGAACTCAACGATTCCGAGCTTAAGGGTGCCGTTGGCGGAGGGCGCCAAGGCAACCACCACGCCAAAGTCACCATGATCTCCGACACGCGGGGAAGGTGCTGCGGAAAGATCCTGAGAGAGGTCCTGTACTACTGGCCGTGCAAGAAGTGCGGCAGGCCCACCCACATAGGGTCAAATATGCAACAGTGCGACAAGTGCGACGACTGGTTCTGGTCCATCACCGACACCCCCTACAGCGGCACCGTGGACCAGCTCAAGGCCGAGTCCGCGGCGAACTAGGCAGCGAGCTGCTCTCAAACGGCAAACAAACGGGGCTCGGGGCCATTCGGCCCTCGAGCCCCGTTTCGTTACCCCTGCTGCCAGTTCTGCAGCTCGGCGTTACTGGAAGATCTTCTCGACCATGGCCAGGGCGTTCTCCTCCGTGATCTTGACGG
>CAVJWS010000052.1:0-15092 GCA_963653485.1 Prevotella sp. CAG:279 | reverse complement strand
GCATTCAAAGTTCTTGACGGCATCGGTGCCCACGGTTGCGGCCGTCTTTACTTCCTGAATCTCTCGCTCGATGCACATGAATGGCCCCCTTAACTCAGGAGGCCATTAGCGCAGGCAACCTATGCTGCGTCAATTTTGGGAATGCAATTCCCATTTTTGACCCTATCCCATTCTTGAGCGGAGATCACGAGGTCTGCCCAAGCGAGCAGCAAGAGTTGAATTTCGAGTACAGCCGAGTGCCGGAATCCCGTGACCTGGGCCTTTGAGGAATCTCTGGGGGCAATTTCGAGCAAAGGTCCATACTCCACCGAGCTCCCGAGGAACAACAGCCCCACGCGCTCAATCCCTGGCGGCGCCGACGCTGCATGCGCCAGCCAGCTTCGCAGCCGTCCGCAGGAACGGCTGCGAAGCCCTAGTTCCTCGCTCCCGTGCCGGGCAGGCACTCGCCTTGGGCGATGTCGAGCTTGGCGGCGTGGTAGCGCTCGACGCACCAGTCCTTCTCGCCGCAGCAGGGGCAGGTGAGCTTGCGCGTCTTCGGCGTATGGCGCGCGGCGGAGAGCGCGCCCAAGCTCGGCCGGAACTGCGCGCCGCAGGCGGGGCAGAGGTACGTCACGTGCGCGTCGTAGCGGCGCACCACCCAGAGCGCGATGGCGGCAGCCGCCAGAAGCGCGATGGGCAGCGGCCACCACACGCCGCTCGCCACGCCGTAGGCGAGGGCGCCGATCCACAGCGCGTCCGCCACGACGCCGAGCGCGATCATGAGCGCATGCATCCTTTTCCTTGCCTTCGCGTCTTCCACGATCTTCGCCACGGATGCGTCGGTCAATGCCTTGAGGTCGCCGGAGAGCCGAAGGCCCGCCTTGAGCTCCCGTATGGCGCCCAGCACCTCGTCCTGCCGCCTCCGCTCCTCCGCGATTTCTTCTTCGCGCTCGTCGAGAAGGGCGCCCAGGATGTTCGCGCTGTTCGGGCTCTCGAGCACGCCCTTGACCTGCGCGAGGGACAACCCCAGGGACTTGAGCATGAGGATGAGGCGGAGCCGCGTCGCGTCCGACGACGTGTAGAGGCGCCTTCCGCCCTCGGTGTACCCCGAAGGCGCCAGTAGCCCCTTGCCGTCGTAGTACTGGACCGTGCGCACGGTGGTGCGGCACTCGTCCGCCAGCTCGCCGGTCGTGTATCTGTTCTCATCCATGGCTTTTCACCTCCTGCCTGCGTTTCTACGACGCGACGCCGCGTCACGAGCAAGCGTTCTCGCGAACTTTTTTGGGAATTCCAACGTTACGCGAGGTCGTACGAAACAACGGCTGCGACTTCTCAAAAAAGAGCGGCCATTCCGCTTGAAATGGCCGCTCAACCTGCTATTATATTGCTAGTACGAACACTTGTTCGCTACTCCCACTCGATCGTCGCGGGGGGTTTGCTCGTGATGTCGTAGCACACGCGGTTGGCGCCGGGGACCTCGGCTACGATGCGACCGCTGATCTTGGCCAGCACGTCGTAGGGAAGCTTAGCCCAGTCTGCGGTCATGGCGTCGGAGCTCTCGACCGCGCGCAAAATAATCGGGCGCTGGTAGGTGCGCTCGTCGCCCATAACGCCCACGCTCTTGATGTCGGGCAGCACGGCAAAGTACTGCCAGCAGCTGTGCTCGCTGTTGCGCTCGCCGGTCTCCTCGTACAGGTGCTGGTTGTAGGCGTCCAGCTCCTCGCGCACGATGGCGTCGGCGTTCTTGAGGATCTCGAGCTTCTCCTTGTCCACCGCGCCGATGATGCGGATGGCCAGGCCCGGGCCCGGGAAGGGCTGGCGGTGCACGATGTGGTCGGGCAGGCCCAGGGCGGTGCCGAGGGCGCGGACCTCGTCCTTGAAGAAGTGATCCAGCGGCTCGATGAGGTCGAAGTGAACGCCCTCGGGGAACGGGATGAGGTTGTGGTGGCTCTTGATGGTGGACGCCTTGCCGCCCGTCTTGCGCGCGCCGCTCTCGATGATGTCGGGGTAGATGGTGCCCTGGGCGAGGTACTTCACCGGCTTGCCGTCGACCTCGAGCTGCTGGGCCACGGCGAAGAACTCCTTCCAGAACTGCGTGCCGATGATGCGGCGCTTCTGCTCGGGCTCGGTCACGCCAGCGAGCAGCTCGGCGTAGCGGTCCTCGGCGTGCACGTGGATGAAGTCCACGTCGAACTGCTTGGTGAAGACCTCCTCCACCTGCTCGGGCTCGCCCTTGCGGAGCAGGCCGTGGTTAATGAACACGCAGGTCATCTGCTTGCCAACGGCGCGGGCTCCAAGCGCGGCCACGACGCTCGAGTCGACGCCGCCCGAAAGCGCGAGGATGACGCGGTCCTCCCCCACCTTCTCACGGAACTCGGCCGTCATGGTCTGGACGAGGTTGTCCATGGACCAGTTGGCCTCAAGGCCGCAGATGCCAAAGAGGAAGTTCTTGAGGAGCTGCTGGCCGTACTCGGTGTGCTTGACCTCGGGGTGGAACTGGGTGGTGAAGATCTTCTTCTCCGCGTTCTCCATGGCCGCGACCGGGCACACGTCGGTGCTCGCCGTGACGGTGAAGCCCTCGGGGACGTCCTTCACCGCGTCGAAGTGGCTCATCCACACGGTCTGGCTCGCGGGCGTCTGCTCAAACAGGGCTGACTCGCCGCTCACGTGGAGCTCGGCCGGGCCGTACTCGCCCACCTCGGGGTGGTGCACCGTGCCACCCAGCGTCACGGCCGTGATCTGGTGGCCGTAGCAAAAGCCCAGCACCGGCAGGCCAAGCTCGTAGATGGCCGGGTCAACGCGCGGGGCGTCCTCGGCGTTGACGCTGGCCGGGCCGCCGGAGAGGATGATGGCGCTCGCGCCGGCCTCGCGGATCTCCTCGGCGGAGGCGTCGCAGGGCAGAATCTCGGAATAGACGTGCAGGTCGCGCACGCGGCGGGCAATGAGCTGGCCGTACTGTGCGCCAAAGTCGAGAACGATGACCTTCTGCTGGCTTGTCTGCATGAACTCCTCCGTAGCTACGTGGCTCATGGGCGCGCCCGCTCGGGCGGCCTGGATTTGCAACTTCCCCATCATACGACATGGCCCTTCGCCGGCACGGCTACGCTCGCGTGATTCTTGTGAACATCCGCTAGCAATACTGTGGACTTTGGCCATCTTTTTGCTCGCGCTAGTACCATTGATTCGTTTTTGCGCGGACAGGCGTCTGCGCCCGGCGCTGGCCTTTTGGCCCGCACCGCCAAGACAAGGCCGCACGCGGCGGCCGGCCGAACGACCACAGCCTAGGGAGCTTGCATGCCCAGAAGCAGGAAGAACGACCAACAGAACCTCGGCGAATACTCACGCACCGACGGCGCGGACCGCTACTCCCGCGCCCGTCGCAAGCGTGGCCGCCACAAGGGCGCCAAGATCGCCCTCGGCATCGTCATCGCCGTCCTCGCTATCGGCTGCACGGCTGCCTTTGCCTTCATATCCCGCTTCTCGGGCAGCTTTGGCATGACGAACGACACGGCCCTGCACAGCACCCTTTCCGAGGCCGTCTCGGGCGACCCCTTCTACATGGTCCTCATCGGAGTCGACAAGGACGAGTACCGCACCGAGAGCAGCGAGTACGGTGCCGCCGAGAGCTCGTACCGCACCGACTCCATCCTGCTTGCCCGCGTTGACCCCACCGCCAAGCAGGTGACGCTCGTCTCCATCCACCGAGACACGCTCGTTGACTTTGGCTCGCAGGGCAAGCAGAAGATCAACGCCGCCTACTCCATCGGCAGCGCGCTCAAGGAGGCCGGCGAGGAGGGGGTCTCCGGCGCTTCCTACACCGTCGAGACCATCTCCAAGTTCGCCGGCGTGCCCATCTCCCACTACGCCGAGATTGACCTCGACCAGTTCATCAGCGTTGTGGACACCATCGGTGGCGTCACGGTGAACGTCCCGGTTGACGTCTATGACCCCGAGTACACCGGCGCCGACATCAAGGCCGGCGAGCAGACCTTGGACGGCGACAACGCCCTGAAGCTCTGCCGCGCCCGCCACGCCTACGACAAGTACGGCGACGGCGACCTGTACCGCGCCGCCAACCAGCGCATGGTCATCGGCGCCATCCTCAAGAAGATCCTTGCGAGCGACGCGGCCACCATCGCCAGCACCGTCACCACGCTGGCCGACTCCGTCTCCACCGACCTCTCGGTGACCGACATCCTCTCCCTGGCCACGCAGTTCCAGGGCTTTGACATGAGCACCGACATGTTCAGCGGCATGGAGCCCACCAACCCCAAGTACGTGAACAACACCTGGTACGAGATCTGCGACACCGCCGGCTGGCAGAAGATGATGACCCGCGTGAACCAGGGCCTCTCCCCCTATGAGGACGAGAGCGAGGACTCCACGCTGGGCGTCGCCGGCGCGGGCACGGCCACCAAGAACGAGAGCGGCACCACCACCTCGAACTCCTCCTCGAGCGACTCGAGCGGCTCCGGCTCCACCTCCAGCTCCACCGACTACTCGGGCACCGTTGAGGTGCTGAACGGCGCCGGCGTGGACGGCCTTGCGGGCCGCGTGGCCGCAAGCCTCTCCAACCAGGGCTTCTCCACCAGCGCCGCCACGGCCGACAGCATGGACTACTCCACCACGCGCATCATCTACGTGGGCTCCGAGAACCAGGCCAAGGCCCAGGCCGTGGCCGAGACGCTGGGCCTTTCCAACGTCGTGGCCGATGACGGCACCTACGCCGGCGAGGCCAACGTCGTGGTGGTGCTCGGCGCCGACATGGCCAACAACTAGGCAAGAAGCCCCGGACAAAATGCCATATAACCGTAGGCACAGGTCCATGGATGAGGACGGGCAGCGCGCTGCGGGCGCCTCTGCCAACGGACGTCATGCCGTCGGCACCCAGCAGTCGGGCTCACGCTTTGAGCGGCCCGCGGAAGTTGCCGCGCAGGAAAGGCACGCCACCGGCACGCCGCAGTCCGGCTCGCGGTTTGAGCGCGGGGCGCGCTACGGCGCCAACGGCTACGGCTCGCAAGGGAACGGGCACTCCCCCGCCGGCAACGGATACGGCGGCCCCAGCGGCTACGGCGCCAACGGCTACGGCAGTCCCGCCAACCGACCGCCGCGCACCGTCTCGCGTTCCGAGGCCAGCGACGTCGCCCGCTACCGCCAGATGCGCCAGGCAAAGGACGAGACCCCGCTGCAGCGCGCGGTCCGCCGCGGCCGCCAGACCATCCCCGGAGCCGAGGCTCGCCAGGCTCGTCGCAGCGGCTACGGCACCGAGGCGCAGGGCATGCGCCAGCGTCCTAGCTTTGACGCGCATCGCGCGGCCAAGTACGCCAAGCGCGGCCTTCTCGGCCTCGTTGCCGTCCTCGTTGCCTTCTCCGTGATTCTCACCATCCGCATGAACGCGGGTGTCTCACTCGAGACGCGCGCGGCGCTTAGCCCCGCGCTGCCGGGCCAGCCCTTCTACATGCTGCTCGTGGGCACTGACAAGGACGAGTACCGCGAGGAGAACAACAGCACCGGCGGCGTCTATCGCACCGACTCCATCATCCTGGCGCGCGTGGACCCCATCTCAGCCAAGCTCACGCTCATCTCCATCCAAAGGGACACCCTTGTTGACCTGGGCGGAGACTACGGCCAGCAGAAGATCAACGCGGCCTACGCCCTAGGCGGCGCGCCCATGCTCATCAAGGCCGTCTCGAACCTCGCCGGGGTCTCCATCGCCCATTACGCCGAGATTGACCTCGACCAGTTCATCAGCGTGGTGGATGCCATCGGCGGCATCACGGTCAACGTGCCGGTGGACTGCTACGACCCGGACTACACCGGCGCCGACATCAAGGCCGGCGTCCAGACGCTCAACGGCGACGACGCCCTCAAGCTCTGTCGCGCGCGCCACGCCTACGACCAGTACGGCGCGGGCGACTACTACCGCACGGCCAACCAGCGCATGGTGCTCGGCGCCATCCTCAAGAAGTCGCTCTCGGGCAACCCCCTCATGCTCTTTGCCTGCATGAACACGGGCTCGGCCAGCGTCACCACCGACCTCACGGGCTTTGACCTCATGTTCCTGGGCCTGCGCTTCATCGGCTTCAACATGAGCGAGGACCTCTACTCGGCGCTCGAGCCCACCGTCTCGAGCTACGAGAACAGCACCTGGTACGAGCGCGTGAACGAGGAGGCCTGGTCCAAGATGATGAGCCGCGTGGACCAGGGCCTGCCGCCCTACGAGAACGAGTCCGAGGACCCCACCGCCGGCATCGCCGCCGGCGTGGCGTAGGACGAGCTGAGCGCCAGCACATCGGCGTATCGGCGCCCAGAGCGCGGCTCCCATCAGAGAGCCGTCAAACATACGCACGCAAAAGCGCCCCGGAACCATTGAATCCCGAGGCGCTTCTCATAAACCAAGGTTTTTGCCGCGCAGACGCGCTGCCGCATGGCGCTCACGCACTCGCCAGGCACGGCCGCGCGCACGGACAATGCGGCCCTACACGTTGAAGCGGAAGTGCATGACGTCGCCATCGTTGACAACGTACTCCTTGCCCTCCATGCGCAGCTTGCCGGCTGCCTTGCAGCCGGCCTCGCCGCCGAGCTCCACGTAGTCATCGTAGCTCGCGACTTCGGCCTTGATGAAGCCGCGCTCAAAGTCGGAGTGGATGACGCCGGCGGCCTGCGGGGCCTTGGCGCCCACCGGGATGGTCCAGGCCTTGACCTCCATCTCGCCGGCCGTGAAGTAGCTCTGGAGGCCAAGCGTGCTGTAGGCCACGCGGGCCAGCACGTCCAGGCCGCTCGCCTCGATGCCCAGGTCAGCGAGGTACTCGGCGGCCTCCTCGGCATCGAGCTCGGAAAGCTCGGCCTCGATCTTGGCGCAGACCGGGATGGGCGTGATGCCGTCGATGGGGGCGAGCTCATCGGTGAGGGAGTCCTCGTCCACGTTGGCCACGTAGATGATGGGCTTCATGGTGAGCAGGAACAGGTCGCGGGCGGCGGCGCGCTCCTCGGGCGTCATCTCCATGGTGGCGGCGCGGTTGCCCTCGTTGAGCCAACCCACGAGACGCTTGGCCACCTCGAGCTTGGGCGCGAGCTCCTTGTCGCGGCGCGCCTCTTTCTCGAGCTTGGGAATCTGCTTCTCGAGCGTCTGGATGTCGGCCAGGATGAGCTCGGTCATGATGGTCTCGGCGTCTCCCGCCGGGTCAACGAACTCGCCGGTGCGGCCCACCTCGCGCATGACGTTGGGGTCGGAGAAGTAGCGCACGACCTCGCAGATGGCGTCGGTCTCGCGGATGTTGGCGAGGAACTGGTTGCCCAGGCCCTCGCCCTCGGAGGCGCCCTTCACCAGGCCGGCGATGTCCACGAACTCAACCGTGGCCGGCACGATGCGGCCCGGGTGCACGATCTGTGCCAGCTTGGCGAGGCGGCCGTCGGGCACGTCCACGATGCCCACGTTGGGCTCGATGGTGGCGAAGGGGTAGTTGGCGGCCAGGCCGCCCTTCTTGGTGAGGGCGGTGAACAGGGTTGACTTGCCGACGTTGGGCAGGCCGACGATGCCGATGGAAAGAGCCACGATGATCCTTTCGACGCTGCCGAGCACATCCGGCAGGCTTATCTAGCTGCGACGAGACGCCGCCTTTATTACTTGGGTTGAGCCGGCGATGCCAGCCCCGTGCATTTTACGCCCGCTTGCGCGCCGTGCGCGACGGCGCCGCTAGTCCGTGTCGAGCTTCTCGAGGAAGTCAAGGCCGCGCTTGAGCTGCTGCATGCCTTGCTTCTTGAGCTTTTCCATCTCGGCCTTCTGCTGCTCCTGGCGCTTCTTGCGCTCGATCTCCTCCTTGTCGGGGACCACGAGCTCGGCGGCGTCGTACGGCTCGTAGGCAAGGGCCTTCTCGGGGCAGACCCTGAGGCAGGCGCCGCACTCCACGCAGTAGGCGCTCTCCACCTTAAATACGCCGTTGTCGGCCAGCTCACAGGCACGCGTGGGGCAAACGTCCACGCACTCGCCGCAGAGGTTGCAGCGGGCCGGGTCGCAGACGGGACGCTGGGGCGAGAGACGAACGGCCAGCTTGGGGTGACGCTGCAACGTGGTCATCACGAGCTGGCGGCGCTGGGTGAGCACGCGGCGCTTGCGGGCGGGCGTGGGCGCCGAGGCCCCCTCGATGGTGTGGGTGATGGCGTTGATGCGACGGGTGTTCTCGTCGATCTTCTGCGTGATGGAGCGAGCCATGGCCACGGCCGGGTTCACGGCGCCGATGGCGGCCATGCCCTGCTTGCCCAGGCTGTCGATGAACTCCTTGCGCTCAAAGGCGTGGTTCTTGGTGTAGTCGAGGTCCTTCTCGTCCACCTCGAGGCCCAGGCCCTTGCCGCAGAGCTGCTCGGCAAGCTCAATCTGGGCGCCGAGGGTCTCCTCGCCGGTGGTGTTGCGGCAGCGGTCGCAGATGCCAAGCGGCAGGTAGGCGCTCACGTTGGGGTAGTCGGTGAGGATGGAGAACCACACCTCGGCCGGAACGTCGCCCAGGCAGGGCAGCACGACCTCGTTCTCCTGCGGCTTGCGGCCGATGGCCCTCGTGCAGGTGACGTAGGCGTGGTCGTAGGCGCTGGCGGCGCGGACGATGCGCTCGTAGAGGCGACGCGGGTTAATCTTGGGCGAGGTGAGCGAGCCGCTGGGGCAGACGGCCACGCACAGGCCGCACTTGCGGCAGTTGTCGGCAATCTCGATGGAGCCCTCGGAGAGGTCGATGGACTTGGTGGGGCAGACGTCAACGCACTTGGTGCAGAGCTTGGGGTTCTTGGCCTGGCACGAGATGCAGTTGTTGACGTTGCCGCGCGGGCGGTCCTTGTAGTCGGCCGGGTTCCAGGTCTCCACGTCCTCGGGGTTCACCGAAAGGGCGCCGGCGATGTCCTGCACCGGGTTGGAAAGCGACTGGAAGTCGTTCTTAATGTCGATAAACTCGTCAAGCAGGTCGCGCTTTTCCTCGGCCAAGGCCCTCTCCCCTCAAGCGACGCGCCTCTCCCCGGAGGCATAAACGTTCCCATGATACCTCGGCTCGCCCGCGGGCATGCCGCGAGGTGGCATCCCTACTTGCGATACTTGGCCAGCGTGCGAATGACGACGTCGATGTTGATGGGCTTCGAGACGTGGTCGTTCATGCCGGCGTCGTGGGCCGCCTTCACGTCCTCGAGAAACGCGTTGGCCGTGAGGGCCACGATGGGTACCTCGGCCGCGTCGCGCTTGTCCATGAGGCGAATCTCGCGCGAGGCCTCGTAGCCGCCCATCACCGGCATCATGACGTCCATGAGGATGGCGTCGAAGGTGCCCTCGGGTCTGCGGGCGAACGTCTCCACCGCCTCGAGGCCATTGACGGCGCATTCGATGCTGGCGCCGTTCATCTCGAGCAGCTCGGTGGCAATCTGGCGGTTGAGCTCGTTGTCCTCCACCAGCAGGATGTGCATCCCCTCGATGCTGGCCTCGACCGCGGCCCGGCCGTCCTGGGCGGCATGGGCCTCGGGATTGGGGTCGATGGCAAAGGGCAGGTCAACCACAAAGGTCGAGCCCTCCCCCAGCTTGCTCGTGACGCTGATGGTTCCGCCCATCTTCTGCACGAGCCCGTGAACGATGGGCATACCCATGCCGCTGCCCTGGTAGGTGCTGCGCGCGTCGTTCTTCTCTTGGCTGAACGGCTCAAAGATGCGCTCGAGGAACTCATCGCTCATGCCAATGCCCGTGTCGGCCACGCTGATGCGATAGGTAGCCACGCCGGCGCCGGCCCCAACAAGGGAGAGCGCGCAGGCGATCTCGCCGCCGGGCTTGTTGTACTTCACGGCGTTGGATAGCAGGTTGAGCAGGATGCGACGCAGGCTCGTGGCGCTACCGATGACATAGGGGTACTCGAGCTCAAAGCCATCGTCTGCGGCCAGGTTCACACCGTTTTCGTCGGCGCGCAGGCGCGTGAGCACGAGCACGTCGTGCATGACCTCGCGAATGTCAAAGGGGCGATTCTCAAGCTCGACGTCGGCGTCTTCCAACCGGCCCATCTCGAGGACGTCGTTCAAAAGCTCCAGCAGATGGTTGGCGGCGACCTTCTCCTTGGCACGGTTGCGCGCAAGGGCCTCGATGTCGTCCGGGTGCAGCTCGCTCACCTGAAGCAGGCCGATGATGCCGTTGAGCGGCGTGCGTATGTCGTGGCTCATGCGGTTGAGGAAGTTGGTCTTGGCCTTGCTCGCCAGCAGGGCGTGCTTCTCGGCGGCCCGGGCTCGGCGCAGGGCGCTCGACAAGAAGAAGATGCCCGCGAGCAGCGCCGCAACGAAGCATATGAGCAGGGTCACCGCATACTTCTCAAAGAACCGGGATAGGGCCGTGCCATCTGTGTCGGCGTAGGAATAGTGCGACAGCGTTGCCGCCGCGACGTTGCTGTGCGAGTTGCCAACGGCCTTGTCCAGGATGTCGAGCAGCTCCGGCTGGCCCTTGGCGAGCACGGCCACGAGCTCCACGGTCTGGGGCAAGGCGATGGAGGTGACGTTGTCGAGCTTGAACTCGTCCTTGACGGTGTCGAGGCTCGAGGACGGGATAGCGAGGCTCGAAACCTTTCCGGCGCGCAGGGCCGCCACGGCACTCGAGGTGTCCGACGAGGCCCTAAGCTCGCCTTTCGCAAACATGAGGCCGAGCAGCTCGCCGGAAAGCGGGTCCATCTGCGAATAGCCGATGTTGCCCAGGTAGTCACCCTGGACGTCAAAGGTGATGAGCGAGACGCCGGCCGTGGTGATGGAACGGGTCTGGGCCAGGCCGTACTCCTCAGCGCGGAAGTAGTCGCAGGAAATCGGGGCCGCCACGTCCACCTCGCCGGATTCAACCGCGGCCAGCAAATCCTCGGTGGTGGCATAGGCCCGCGTGTCCACCGTGATGCCAAAGGTGCTCTCGAGCTCGGCCGCAAAGGCGGCAAACGCACCTTCCATATAGCCCTCGGCGCCGAGTGCCGAGTATGGGAAGGCGTGGCTCAGATAGCCCAAGGTGATGCCACCGCCGTGGGAATCAACCCAAGACCGCTCAGCGCTCGTGAGATAGAGCGACTCGCCAACCAAGGAGGCTGCGCCGGAACGGACCTCCTCGTTGTAGTGCGGGTTTGTGGCCACAATCTGGGCCATCGCCTCGTTCGCCTCGTCGAGGAGGTCATCCCGCCCCGTTGAGGTGACGATGTAGTAGTCGCTGCTGCCAATGTAGAAGACCGGGATTTAGGTTGAGAGCGCCGCGGTATCGGTGTTGACCACGGCCGCCACCTCGCCCGACTCGAGGGCGGCGATGAGGGCCTCGTTGCCGGGATACTCCACGAGCGCGGCCGAGACACCCTCCTCCTCAATCCAGACCTGGGCAAGGCTTTCCTGGTAGACGCCGGCTATGACGCCAATCTTGGCGCCGTTGAGGGCCTCCGGGTCGCCCGAGGCAAGCGACGCGTCATCGGCAAGGCCGCAGATGTAGTACTTCTCGGTGCCCTGCGGGTTTGAAGAGTAGAGGTACTTCTCGGCACGCTCGTCGGTATAGGAGACGTTTCCCATGAGGTCAATCTCGCCGGCGGCGAGCCGCTCAAGAAGGTCGCTGAAGTCGCCGTAGACGTACTCGTAGGTCCAGCTCGTGTGATAGGCGATCTCTTGCAGGTACTCGTAGCCCCAGCCGGACTTTCGCTCCCCCTCGCCGCCGGTCTCGTAGCCTGTGGCAACCGGGTAGCCCACGCGGACGACTTGCTCAGAGGCCACAGCGGCTGCGGGATGGAAGATGAGGGCGGCAAGGAACGCGACGAGGACGAGAGGTACGGCCCATGGGCGGGAAACGCGAGGCCCGGAGGCGGTGCGGGCCCCAGGGACGGCGCGGGCCCCGGAGGCAACGCGGGGCCTCGCGGCCGAACGAGGCACCTTGGCATGAGACGCGAGCTGGCGGCGAGGGAATTCGGCCGCACCAGGCCCGTAAGCCCGGGGAGATTCGGCCGCACCAGGCCCGTAAGCCGCGTCGGATCTGGGAACTTGGAGAACCCAATCGTTCACGCTACCCCTCCCGCCGCGATCGTTGCGGGACAGTATACAAGCCAGGATTGCCCGCGCCCCCAATTCCCGCCCATAGGCAGGGTGAGCGGCGAAGGTGAGCCCTTGTCCGGGCGCGGCCTTATCCGGGTGCAGCGGCTGCTCAATTGGTAATCAAGGGCGGAAAGGCAACCGCCAGAGAAGCGCGGCGCCCGTCTACTTGGACGGGCGCCGCGCTTTTGGGTAATGGCTGGTTGGCGCTGCCGTTTGCGGCCACCAGGGGCTTCCGTTGAGCGAGAACGGAGCATGTGCCGGCTTCGCTCAACGACAGATGGGGCAAAGCCTCACGCCCGCACCTCCCCGCAAGCCGCACTCAGGCGCATGAGGAGCTCCTCGCAGGCGCGGCCTTCTCCCTAAAGCGCTTCCCACGCACCCGAACGCGTGCTGCCCACGCGCCTCAATTTGCCCGCCGCCTTGAGGTTGGCGATGCCGCGGCTCACGGTTGCGGTGGACACCCCGAGCCGGCCCGCCATCTCGGCCAGCGTCATCGTTGGCTCGGCACCACAGAGCGAGAGAATCTCCTTCTCAATGCCGCCGCTCTTGGCACCAGGCCACTCGAAGGACGGAAACCTCCGCATGGTGAGTTCCTCATAGGAATCGGCTCCCTTGGAAAAGCCCTCGTGGCACGGCAGCGTCACCAGGAAGTAGAGACGGTCGTCGTCCGTCTCGAAGATGGGGTCGGGCGAGCCGTTGTTCCTCATGGAGCGCAGGATCTTGGAGATGCCGGTGTTCCTCCCCTCCGTGAGGTGCAGCTCCTTGAGGAAGTCGCCCACGCGGCGGTTGCGGTACCTGCGAGAAATTGCCCGGTAGGTCCTCAGTCCCTCCCGGCTGATGGAGCGGTCCGCGCCCGGGTAGCTTAAGATCTCCATCCTGTCGGGCAATACGCGGACCTCGATCGGCTCGCGCACGTCGTAGCCCTTGTGGTAGACGGCGTTGGCCAAAGCCTCCTCCACGGCATCGAAGGGGTAGTTGAAGAACCTGTCGGACTCCGGGCGGTCGCCGCGCTTGACGACCGTCTCTTGAATCACGGAATTCTGCAGGTAGCGTAGGGCGTCCCGTAGCTGCTGGTCAAGGGGCCCCGCAAACGTCTTCTCTATGATCTCGTCTCCGCCAAGGCCGTCCGGGAACTCCACGACGTCAATCTGCGCACAGGGGAAGAAGCGCCGCGGCTCGTTCGAGAAGAAGAGGAGGCCCACGTTCTTGGGCTTGAGCCACTCATCGGGACCGGTCGCGATGTCCATCTGCCTGCAAAGGTCGGCGAAGGGCAGCGAGTCGGCCTCCTTGTACAAGTCGCTGCCCACCTCGCGCAGAAAGCCCTTGACGAGCATGAGGTTGAGGTCCTCGAGCTCGGCTGCATGGTTTGGCCTGTCGTCGAACGGCACGTTGTTGGACAGGGTGTAGAGCTCGCGTAACTCCTCGTGGCTTGGCTCGACCGTGCTCGCGAGCTTGCGGATGTAGTAGACGCGCTCTCGCTCGCCCTTGGCCATGGATTTTGGGCTTGCGTACGGGCGGACGCTCCCGCCGGGACACCAGGCAACGATGAGGTTCTTGCCCTCAAACTCGGGCACGTCGACTATCGGCATGTAGTCGGGCGAGATGCGCTTGCATTTGTTGAGCATGTCCTTGAGCGTACGATCGATTTCGGCGGGCGAAAGGCCGATGACCTCGCGAGATGAGTCCTCGTTCTCCCGGATGCCTATGACGAGGTAGCCGCCACCCCAGTTATCGATGTCGTTCGCAAAGGCGCAGATGGTCTTAAGCGAGGCCGCAGGGTCCCAAGTCTCCTTAAGCTCGATGCGCTCGTTTTCGATAACACCGCCCGTAAGCAGGGCTTCTATGCTAATTGGCATGGCCACTTAGCTCACCTCGCATTCGCCAACTTCATTATCACAATCATTATCATCATTATCACCATCATTGTCACGGTGATAATGATCAAAGCGCGACGCCCATCCGAAGACGGGCGCCGCGCTTTTGAGTAATGGCTTGTTGGCGTTGCCATTAGCAGCTGCGACTCATCCTTAGTCGAGAAGTTCCTTAACGGCCGCGACCCAGGCGTCCACCTCGGACTGCGGGGTCTTCTGAGTGGATCCGCCGCCGGAATCGAACTGGACCTCGAGGCTCGGGCCAAGGTTTGCGCCGGCCGCGGCGTCTCCCATGTCGTCGATGGCGCCGCCGGCCCAGCCGGCGTCCGTCTGGAAGGCCACCATCGTCTTGCCCTCCCAGTCCACACCATGCATGAAGGTGGCGACGGCAGGCGCCATCGTATACCACCAGGTAGGAGTTCCCACGGCAATGACGTCGTAATCGGCGGGGTTGTGCACGAGGGCCTGGATCTCGGGCTCAAAGCCGGCGTTTACCTCGTCTTGGGCTTGCTTGACCGTGGCATCGTAGTCGCTCGGATAGGGCTCCACCGTCTCGATGCGCTCAAGATCCGCACCGCAAGCCTCGGCCAGCTGCTTGGCCACGCGCTCGGTGTTGCCGTTGGTCCAGCTGTAGTAGGCAACCAGCATCTTCTTCGCCATGGGCTAGTCCTCCAATGCGTCGTAAGTGTCGTCGTCCACTGGCTCGCACCACTCGTTGGAGAGGTCCTCGCCGGGGTAGCCAAAGGCCAGGTGGCTGAACCAGGAATCCTTGCGGGCACCGTGCCAGTGCTTGACGTTGGCCGGCATCTCCACGATGTCGCCGGGCTTGAGCGCCTGGGCGGGCTTGCCCTCCTCCTGGTACCAGCCCTCGCCGTCCACGCAGATAAGCACCTGGCCGCCGCCCGTGCTCGCGCGATGGATGTGCCAGTTGTTGCGGCACCCCGGCTCAAAGGTCACGTTGTGGATGGGGAGATAGTCGCCCTCGCCGGTGAGGTTGTTGAGGTAGCTCTGGCCCGTGAAGTACTGCGCGTAGGCATCGTTGGGCTCGCCGAGGCCAAAGGCACCGCCGTGAGCCTCGGGTTTCTCGCCGTCGCTCGCCGCGCCGTCGCCCGTCTCGTCATCCCCGTATACCTCCTTGGCCAGGTTGAACGTCGCCCAGGCCTTGGGCCAGCCGGCGTAGAAGGCCGCGTGGGT
>CAVJWS010000051.1:0-15130 GCA_963653485.1 Prevotella sp. CAG:279 | reverse complement strand
GAGGCCATGCTCGGCGCCATCGAGGACGCGGGCGTTGAGGCCGATTGCGTGCTCATCGACGGCAACCCGCTCCACATTCACCCCAAGGAGAAGACGCTCGTGAAGGGCGACGCACGCGTGGCCTGCATCGCCGCCGCCAGCATCGTCGCGAAGGTAACCCGTGACGATTTGATGGTGGAGCTCGACTCCCAATATCCGAGCTACCACCTAGCCGAGTCCAAGGGCTATGCATCGCCCGAGCATATCGAGGCAATTCGAGAGCGCGGACTCAGCCCCATCCATCGCGCGAGCTTCTGTCAAAATTTTTTGGAGCAGGAACGGCTCTTCTAGCTCGCGTGCCAGATTCGCGTTTGGTCGAACGCCTATTCCTGTCAGGTCCTTGCGTCAGACTTCCCCAAACGGACTTTGGGGAAAGGAGTGCGCATGGATTCTGCCGAGGTAACCCTATCTGAGTTGACGCCCCATGAAGTTGGGCGTCTGGGCGAGCACATATGCTGCACCTGGCTCGAGGCTCATGGGACTGAGGTCCTTGAACGCAATTGGCGATGCAGGTTCGGGGAGGCCGACGTCATTGCGCGCGAAGACGGCGAGCTCGTCTTCGTCGAGGTGAAGACGAGGTTCTCAAGAGCCGGCCATGACTTGCGTCCCGAAATTGCCGTAAACGAGGACAAGAGACGCAAGTACCAGGGCATGGCGGCCCTCTACCTGGCGCTGCATCCGGAAGTGCCTCGCGTTCGCCTTGACGTTGCGGGCATAACGCTTGAAAAAGACGGCTTTGCCCATATGCATTACGTCAAGGGCGTCTGGATGGATGACTGATGGGCGCCTTTGCGGTACATGCCGCGACCCTTCGTGGCATGAGCGCCGAACCGGTCGCAGTTGAGGTCGACCTTTCGGGCGGCATCCCCGGCATGACCATCGTGGGGAATCCCGACCAAAACGTACGCGAGGCCTCGCAGCGCATACGCTGTGCCTTCAAGGAATGCGGCTTTGATATGCCACGCCTCAACGTAACGGTGAACCTTTCTCCCGGTGAGCTCAAAAAATGCGGAACGGGGCTCGACCTCGCGATGGCGGTGGCGACCCTGGCAGAAAGCGGGCAGATACCCAAGAAAGGCCTTGATGGCTGTCTGTTCGTTGGCGAGCTCGGCCTCTCGGGGCAGGTGAGAAGCGTGCGGGGCGCCGTCGCCTACGCCCTTTTGGCCCGAGAGCTCGGCCTGCGCCTCGTTGGGCCACGCGACTTTGTCGAAGGCGCCGCCATCGCCTGCTCGCTGCCCCCATATGAAATCCCCTCGCTCTCCTCCTTGCGACAAGGCGTCGAGAGGCTTCCCGAAGTGTTTGAGACGCCCGGTTTGGAAGCGAGCCAGAGCGAGCCTCTCGACTACGCCGACGTTGTCGACCAGGACGGCGCCAAGCGGGCCTTTGTCATAGCCGCCGCCGGGGCTCACGGCCTTCTCATGGTCGGCCCTCCCGGCTCGGGCAAGACCATGCTTGCAAGGAGGATGCCCACCATCCTGCCGTCGCTGTCCGACGACGAGCGGCTGGAGTCTCTGCTCGTACATTCCGTTTGCCAAGAGGAGCTCTCGGGCCTGCTTGCGGGCCATCGCCCGTTTAGGGCCCCGCACCATTCGGTCACGCGGGCGGGGCTCGTTGGCGGCTCAAATCCCGTAAGGCCCGGAGAGGCTTCGCTTGCCCATCGCGGCGTCCTGTTCCTTGACGAGCTCAACGAGTTCAGCTCGTCGGTCTTGCAAGCCCTGCGACAGCCGATGGAGGATAGGGAGGTCAGGCTCGTGCGCGCCGACGGGGGCTTTACCTTTCCGAGCTCCTTCCAGCTCGTGGCCGCCGCCAACCCCTGCCCATGCGGCCATGCCGGCGACAGGGGGCACCCCTGCCGCTGCACGCCGCAAGAGATAGCTCGCTACCAAGGCCATGTTGGCGGGGCGATCATGGACCGCATCGACGTCTTCGTTGACGTCCGCAGGCCCGCCGCCAATAGCGTCATCGAGGGGGCGCGTGGTCTGTGCTCGGCCGACATGCGCAAGCAAGTTGAGGTGGGTCGAGAGTTTTCGAGCTGGAGAAGGAGGGGAGGGCCCGCAACCGAGCGAGACGTCCTTGCGTGCAGTCTAACGGCAGACGCGGCTCTCTTGCTCGAGCGCATGGCCGAGGCGCTTTGTCTTGGCGGCAGGGCCATAACCAGGACGGCGCGTGTGGCGCGCACCATCGCAGACCTCGCCCAAAGCGAACGGGTGAACAAGGACCACGTTGCGGAGGCCTGCGCCTTTAGGAGCCGCTTTGAGGCGGGCGAGCCTCGTGGCTAGGCCAACCGGTGGCTGCCGGGGGCGCAGCTACGCGCAGGTCATCAAGTCCCTTGTCCCCTGGGAGCTGCGAAAAGGAGACGAGCTATACCCCAAAGGCGTGCTCGAGCTGAGCGGGGAGCCGCCTGTACTTCGCGGTTACGGTGACCCTCGCGTGCTTAGGGGCGATTGCATTTCGGTCATAGGTGCCAGGCGCGCCACTCCTTACGGAAAGACCTGCGCCAAGATTTCGGGGAGGATTGCCGCAGAATGCGACATCACGCTGATTTCTGGAGGGGCCGTGGGCTGCGACCAAATCGCGGGGACGGCAGCCGTTAACGCCGGCGGCAAGACCGTGGTGGTACCTGGTTGTGGTGCGGACGTCGTCTACCCGGCCTCGAGCGAGGAGCTTTTCATAAGGGCCGTGACGGGCTCCGGGTGCGTCGTGTCCATCGAGAGGTGGGGTTGCCCGCCCCTGCGCCATACGTTCGTGAGGCGCAACCGCATCATCGCGGCCCTTTCGAAATCGCTCGTCGTCTGCGAGGCCGGCAAGCCATCGGGCACCTTTAGCACCGCAACGCAGGCCGCCGAGCTTGGCAGAAACGTCTATGCGATACCGGGTTCGATCTTCTCCCAAAACTCAAGCGGCACAAATTGGCTCATAGAGAATGGCGCGTCCATCGTCTGCGACGAAGAGTCCCTCTCATCTCTTATCGCCTATGACTATGGCCGGCTACGCATGGAGTCAAAGGCCTCTCGGGCGTCCAGGGGGACCCTGCTCGACGCCTTGGTTGCCTCGCCTATGACAAGCGAGGAAATCGCCGCGCTTTTGAAGCTCGACATCCCGCGCACGCTCGGCGTGCTAGCCGAGCAAGAGGCCTTAGGACAGGTAACTCGTCTTATGGATGGCAGATTTGCGCCAACGGAAAGGGCGCTGCTGGGGCAGAATGGGAGTCGCTGAACAGCTATGTGGGCCGCTCCTATGGATTGGATGGGAGCCCCTCTTACGGATTGGGTTATATGGATATGGACAAGGTCATCGTTGTGGGAGCCGGGCTTGCGGGTTGCGAATGCGCGCTCCAACTTGCCAAGAGGGGCGTTCCGGTGCTTTTGTGCGAGCAAAGGCCGCTTGCCACATCGGCTGCCCACCACACCGACGGCATGGCGGAGCTCGTCTGCTCAAACTCGCTTAAGAGCATGAGACGCGATTCGGCGGCCGGGCTCCTTAAGCTCGAGCTTGAAATGATGGGCAGCGAGCTTTTGGCCTGTGCCAAGGAGGCGAGCGTGCCCGCAGGCGGTGCGCTTGCCGTCGACAGGGACGTCTTCTCTGGGCTCGTGGGCCAGCGTGTGGAAGCTAGCCCGCTCATCGAGGTCGTACGTGGTGAGGTGGGCGAGGTGCCCGAGGGTCGCTGTGTCATCGCGGCCGGGCCCCTGTGCTCGGACTCCCTCGCGGCCTCGCTCGGCAAGCTCGTCGGCGGCGAGTCCCTTTCGTTCTTTGACGCGGCTGCGCCCATCGTGGACGCGCTCACGATCGATCGCTCAATCGTGTTCTCGCAGTCCCGTTACGAGGACGCCGGGGAGGGCGACTACCTCAACTGCCCCATGAACAAGGAGGAGTACGAGGCCTTCATCGAGGCGCTGCTTGGCGCTTCTCGCGTTGTGGCCAAGGACTTTGAGCAGAGGGACCTCTTCTGCGCCTGCCAGCCGGTTGAGGAGGTCGCGCGCACGGGCGTGGACGCCGCGCGCTACGGGGCGATGAAGCCGGTGGGCCTTACGGACCCGCGCACCGGCCGCAGGCCCTGGGCCGTCGTGCAGCTACGCCCGGAGAACGCCGAGAAGACCGCCTACAACCTCGTGGGATTCCAGACCAACCTCACCTGGGGCGAGCAGAAGCGCGTCTTCCGCATGATTCCGGGCCTGGAGAACGCCGAGTTCTTCCGTTACGGCGTCATGCACCGCAACTCGTTCGTCGATGCCCCGCGCGTTCTCGACAAGACGTTTGCCGTCCCCGGCACGCGGGTCCGCCTTGCAGGGCAGATTTGCGGCACCGAGGGATACACCGAGGCCATCGCCTCCGGCCTGCTCGCGGCATTGAACACGTTTGCCGACATGAAGGGTCTCGAACATGTTCGCCTGCCGCGCACGGGCGCCCTGGGATCGCTCGTTGCCCATGCCACCGACCCCGAGACCTCGCCCTACCAGCCCATGCACGTTAACTTCGGCATCGTGCCGCCGCTCGACGGCCCCAGGCTCAAGAAGCGCGAACGCTACGCCCGCTATGCCGACCGCGCCTTGGCCGACCTTACCGCCTACCTTGAGACGCGCCATGACCTCTTTGGGTAGCGAGCTTGGTGGCATAGCCGAGCCTGTTGTCCCCGAGCGGCATGGCCAGGCAGCTCTGGCCTCTCGTACGGGCGCCCGCGCCGAGGACGAAGGCACCCAATCGAATGACTCGGGCTTGGGTGGCGCCGAAAGCACCGAGCCCACCAAGGGCTCCAATGCCGTCGGACTTCGTCCCGCCTCCGAGTGTGCTTCTGGCGCGCCGGCTTCAGCTACGCCCCAGGCCCGGATCCGGGAGGCTGAGCTGAATGAGTTCGAGACCTACGTTGACGAGTTCGTCTCCTACCTTGCCAACGTCAAGAACCTGTCCCCAAATACCGTAAGGGCCTACGAGACCGACCTGGCCGCCTACGTTGCGTGGTGTCGACGCGAGGCCGTACGTCCCCTGCGCGTCGAGCACAGGCAGGTTCGCTCCTGGGTGGCCGAGCTTGCAGCCGCGGGCTACGCCACAACCACGCAAAACCGCCATCTCTCCTCCGTTCGTACGCTGTATAGGTGGCTTGTGAGTAGGGGAGTGACGCAGGAGGACGCCGTCGCGGCCGTCGCAAGCCCAAAGCTTGCGCGCAGGCTTCCCAAGACGATGGGAGACAGCGACGTTGACGCCCTGCTTGCGGCCTGTGGCAATGATGCGGCCGGACTACGCGACCGCGCGATGGTGGAGCTGCTCTACGCCACCGGCGCGCGCATCTCGGAGGCCAGCGACCTCGACATCTCAGACCTCGACCTCGCCCAACATCAGGTGAGGCTCTTCGGCAAGGGCTCGAAGGAGAGAATCGTCCCGGTTTACGCCAGCTGCGAAGGAGCGTTGAAGGCCTACCTCGCCAAGGCTAGGCCGCAGCTCGCTGACCCAAAGAAGCAGCCAAGCGACGCTCTGTTCCTATCCGCGAGGGGAAATCGCATGAGCGCCGCGGCCCTGCGTGTGCGCTTTGATCGGCTCGTGGGGCTGGCCGGGCTTGATTGCTCGCTTACGCCCCACGCCATGCGCCACACCTTTGCCACGGAGCTGCTTGACGGAGGTGCCGACCTCAGGAGCGTGCAGGAGCTCTTGGGGCACGAGAGCCTCTCCACCACCCAAATCTATACACATCTGAGCGTGGAGAGGCTTAAGCAGGCGTCGTTGCAGGCCCACCCGCGCTCGGGCAACTGAGTTATGGAGGCTTGTTTGGCGCTTGCGCCCCGCAAGTGGCGCTGCTAAACTTGCAACTCGTTGTGCAAACGCACGGCATTACATCACACGCGTCGCGACCCAAAGGCCACGGTGCCCGCCTAGCAGCGGGTGGCCCCAGGGGATGACCGGCGCGGAGGCCAAACCAAAGAAAGGTAGCACCATGGCAGTCAAGATTAACCTGAACACCCTGCTCGAGGCCGGTTGCCACTACGGCCACCAGACCCGTCGCTGGAACCCCAAGATGAAGCCCTACATCTTCGGCGAGCGCAACGGCATCTACATCCTCGACCTCAAGCAGACCATCCTCGACGCCGACAAGGCCTACACCTTCCTGAAGGAGACCGCTGCCAAGGGCGGCAAGATCCTCTTCGTCGGCACCAAGAAGCAGGCCCAGGAGCCCGTCGCCACCCAGGCCGCCCGCTGCGACATGCCCTACATCAACCAGCGTTGGCTCGGCGGCGTTCTCACCAACTTCGTGACCATGCGCTCCCGCGTCGAGCGTATGGAGGAGCTCGAGGCCATGGTCGAGGACGGCCGCATGGCCGCCCGCGGCAAGAAGGAGCAGAGCGTCCTCACCAAGGAGCTCGAGAAGCTGCAGCGCAACCTCGGCGGCGTCCGTGACATGAAGCAGCTCCCGGCTGCCCTCTTCGTCATCGACTCCAAGCGCGAGGAGCTCGCCATCCGCGAGGCCAACCGCCTGCACATCCCGGTCGTCGCCCTGCTCGACACCAACTCCGACCCCGACGTCGTCGACTTCGGCATCCCGGCCAACGACGACGCCATCCGCTCCGTCGCCCTCATGACCGAGCTCGTCGCCGACGCCGTCCTGGCCGGCACCGGCAAGGAGCAGATCACCGCTGAGGAGATGGCCGCTGGCGCCACCACCCCCGCCGTGGAGGCCACCGAGGCTGAGTAGGCCCCTGGCTTTTCGCAATTCGTATTGGTTGGCGCCGTCTGAGATGCAGGCGGCGCCCGTATGTAAGTAGCTATGCGCCCAGCGCAGAAAACGAGAGAGAGGCACACATGGCTCAGATCACCGCCGCGCTCGTCAAGGAGCTCCGCGAGATGACCGACTCCCCGATGATGGAGTGCAAGAAGGCCCTCGTCGAGGCCGACGGCGACCTCGAGAAGGCCGTCGACGTCCTTCGCAAGATGGGCATCGCCAAGGCCGTCAAGAAGGCCGGCCGTGAGACCAACGAGGGCACCTGCGCCGCCTTCGTCTGCGAGTGTGGCTCCGCCGCCGCCCTCGTCGAGGTCACCTGCGAGACCGACTTCGTCGGTGGCAACCCCAAGTTCACCGGCTTTGCCAAGAACGTCGCCGAGGTCGTCGCCAAGGCCAACCCGGCCGACGTCGAGGCCCTTCTCGCTGCCGACTTCTCCGAGGGTGAGACCGTCGAGGCCGCCCTCACCGAGATGATTCACACCATGGGCGAGAACATGAAGATCGCCCGCTTCGCCCGCCGCTCCGGCGAGGGCGTTGCCTTCGGCTCCTACTGCCACTCCAACGGCAAGCTCGCCACCATCGTCGAGTTCAAGATCGGCAAGCCCGAGACCGCCAAGGCCGAGGCCTTCCAGACCTTCGCCCACGACGTGGCCATGCAGGCCGCTGCCGCCGGCGCCGTCGCAGCCACCCGTGAGGACGTCCCGGCCGACGTCGTCGAGCACGAGATGAGCATCTACAAGGCCCAGGCTGCCGAGTCCGGCAAGCCCGAGGCCATCCAGGTCAAGATCGCCGAGGGTCGCCTCAACAAGTTCTACGGCGAGTCCGTCCTCTCCGAGCAGGCCTTCATCAAGGACGGCGACATGACCATCCGTCAGTACGCCGACAAGGTCGCCAAGGAGCTCGGTGACACCATCGAGGTCGTCGCCTTCGACCGCTTCACCTTCGGCGAGTAGTCGCAAGTCTTAATGCGTATGAGCCCGGCATCCATGGGGTGCCGGGCTTTTTTGTGGCCATTCGCGCCCAGCGCAAGACGTGGCCTTGGTCGATTGCGTGGGCTTTCCGACAGCCCGCTGGATTGGGATGGCGAGTATATTGCCGCCGTGTCACCTCGCAGACCAAGTAACCACTTTCTGGCTGGTCTTCCGGTCACATGCAGGCCGTATCTCTGGCTCTAATGCGGCGCACCAGGTGTGAGCTCCAGCGCCTTCCGCATTTGCATGCCCTGTGGCCGTTTTCGTTTGCGCCGGGACCACTTTGGCCCTCTGCTAGAATTTCTAAGAATACGAACCTGAGGAAGGGGAGTTCCTTTGACGGACTACAAGTACAAGCGCGTGTTGCTCAAGCTCTCTGGCGAGGCCCTCATGGGCAACGCTGGCTACGGCATCGACCCCAAGGTGGTCGACCACCTCGCCGAGGAGATCAAGACCATCCACGATGACGGCATCGAGATCGGCGTCGTCGTCGGCGGCGGCAACATCTTCCGTGGCGTCGCTGGCGCTGCCGGCGGCATGGATCGTGCCCAGGCCGACTACATGGGCATGCTCGCCACCGTCATGAACGCCCTGGCCCTGCAGGACAGCTTCGAGCGCCACGGCATGACCTCTCGCGTTCTCTCCGCCATCAAGATGGACCAGGTCTGCGAGCCCTACATCCGTCGCCGTGCCATCAAGCATCTCGAGAAGGGCTACATCACCATCTTCGCGGCCGGCTCCGGCAACCCCTACTTCACCACCGACACTGCGGCCGCCCTCCGTGCCTGCGAGATTGACGCCGACTGCCTCATGAAGGCCACCAAGGTCGACGGCATCTACGACGCAGACCCGGTGAAGAACCCCGAGGCCAAGAAGTTCGACACCATCACCTACCACGAGGTGCTCACCCGCAACCTCAAGGTCATGGACACCACCGCCACCGCCCTTTGCGGTGACAACAACATGTCCCTCATCGTCTTTAACATCGACCAGCCGGGCGTCTTCGCCGACGCCCTCAAGGGCCTGCCGGTCGGCACCACCGTCGTTGGGGAGGAGACCAACTAATGAGCGAGATCACCGACAACGCACGTAACCGCATGGAGAAGTGCCTCGAGTCCCTCAAGGCCAACTTTTCGAGGGTTCGCACGGGCCGTGCCAACCCGCACGTGCTCGATGCCATCATGGTCGACTACTACGGCCAGGCCACGCCCGTGACCCAGCTCGCCGGCGTTAAGGTCCCCGAGGCCAGCATGCTCGTGGTGGAGCCTTGGGACAAGTCGAGCCTGAACGCCATCGAGAAGGCCATCTCCCAGTCCGACCTGGGCATCACGCCCTCCAACGATGGCGCCGTCATCCGCCTGCCGTTCCCCAAGCCCACCGGTGAGCGCCGCAAGGAGCTCGCCAAGGAGTGCCGCGGCTTTGCCGAGGAGGCCCGCGTGGCCGTGCGTAACGTCCGCCGCGAGGCCAACGCCAAGCTCGAGCGCGATGAGGAGCTCTCCGAGGACGACGTGCGTCGCGAGCAGGCCAAGGTCCAGAAGCTCACCGACGAGTTCGTCGCCAAGATCGACGAGGCCACCAAGGCCAAGGAAGCCGAGGTCATGGAGATCTAGGCTCCGCCATCTACCAGCTTTGAGCACCATCAGGAGACTTTCGTGCAGCGTGACGAGCAAAAGTTGATCGAGTACTTTTCGCAGGCGCCCGAGGACGTGTCAGTTGACGACGTCGACCTCGGGCGTCTGCCCCGCCACATCAGCATCATCATGGACGGCAACGGCCGCTGGGCCACCCGCCAGGGCAAGGAGAGGGGAGAGGGCCACGTCGCCGGCATCTCCAGCCTTCGCGAGACCATCACGGCCTGCGTGCGTCTGGGCATCGACGTCTTGAGCGCCTACGCCTTCTCCACCGAGAACTGGAAGCGCCCCCAGCATGAGGTTGACCTGCTCATGCACCTCTTTGCCACGACGCTTCTGGCCGAGCTTCCGCTCTTCCACCAGGAGAACGTGCGCCTGGAGTTCTTGGGAGACATCGAGGCCTTGCCCGAGAAGACCCGCGAGGTCTTTGAGCAGGGCCTGGCGGAGACGGCCGACCACAGCGGCATGACGCTTGCCCTGGCCGTGAACTACGGCGCACGCGCCGAGCTCACCCGTGCCGTCCGCCTCATTGCGGAAGACGTGGTCGCAGGCAAGCTCTCCGCAGACGACATTGACCAGGATTGCGTCGCGAGCCACCTCTACTCGGCAGACCTTGGTGACCCTGACCTGCTCATTCGCACCTCCGGCGAGCTTCGTCTCTCCAACTACCTGCTTTGGCAGCTCGCCTACAGCGAGTTTTACGTCACGGACACCCTCTGGCCCGATTTTGACCGGTGGGAGCTCCTTCGCGCCATCCGTTCGTTCCAGAGCCGCGACCGTCGCTTTGGCGGGGTGAAGGCATAAGATGGCCTCCGATCCATCCAGCAAGCCTGCAAAGGCGCCGAGGAACCTCGACACCGCCTCAGACTCCTTTGAGCGCAAGCGCGAGGCCAGGGCCTCCGTTCGAGAACCGGAAAGCACGCGCGGCCAAAAGGCGCGCAGCTGGACGGAGAAGTTCCTTACTCGCACGCTCTCCGGCCTCGTCTACGCAGGCGTCATCCTCGCGTGCCTGTTCTGGGGTCGCGTGCCCACCATGGTGCTGGTCTGCGCCATGTCATGGCTATGCTGCTCGGAGTTCTTCCGCATGGCACGTCTGGGCGGCCGCATGCCCAACGAGCTCGTGGGACTGGCCGCCGCCGCCCTCTACCCGCTGGCCGCGCTCTACAGGCCCGAGGCGCAGACGGCCGTGACGCTGATGCTCATGCTTGCCGTGGGCGCCTGGTACGTCCTTACGCCGAGGGCGAGCATCTCAGATGCCGCCATGACGGTGTTCGGCGCCGCCTACACGGGGCTTCTCTACTCCTCAATCGTCACCGTGCGTGCCTGCGACGCAGGCTTTGAGGGAGCTTTGCTCACGCTGGGCATCATGGGCTCGGTGTGGGTGAACGACGCCTTCGCCTACATCTTTGGCTCGCGCTTTGGCAAGCACAAGCTGGCGCCGCGCATCTCGCCCAACAAGAGTTGGGAGGGCTTCGTCGGCGGCCTTTTGGGCTCCTGCATCGTCTGGCTGATTCTCGTGGCGCTGGGCGTTCGCAACATCCAGTGGCCCCTTGCCATCGTCGCCGGCGTCCTGTGCGGCGTGGCTGGCGTTGCGGGAGACCTCTTCGAGAGCCGCCTCAAGCGTGCCGTGGGCGTCAAGGACACCGGCAACCTCATCCCGGGCCACGGCGGCATGCTGGATCGCTCGGACTCCATGCTCTTCGCCACGATGACGGCCTACTTCATTCTTCACTTCGGGGGAATCCTGTGAACATCTTTGAAGCAACTTGCTCCAACCAGCAGCGCCAGCGCCCCACGCGTTTGGCGCTTCTTGGTTGCACCGGCTCCATCGGCACCCAGACGCTCGACATCTGCCGCATGCACCCTGACAAGGTCCAGCTTGTGGCCGTGGCGGCCAACTCGTCTGCGAAGCAGCTGGCCGCCATCGCACGTGAGTTCGGCGTGCGCCACGCAGCCCTCTGCGACGAGAGCCGCAAGGACGACCCCGAACTTGAGGCCTTGCCCGCAGGATGCGAGCTTGGCTTTGGCCAGGACGCGGTGACGAGGCTCGCCGGGCTCGATGACGTGGACACCGTGCTCGTGGCCGTGGTGGGCGAGGCCGGCATCTGGGCGAGCGCCGAGGCCCTGCGCACGGGCAAGATCTGGGCGCCTGCCAACAAGGAGGCCCTCGTCATCGGCGGCGAGCTGCTCATGCCCATGGCCAAGCCCGGCCGCGTGCTTCCGGTAGACTCCGAGCACAACGCCATCTACCAGTGCCTCGTGGGCGAGCGTCGCCAAGACGTGAGCAAGATTTGGCTCACCTGCTCGGGCGGCCCCTTCTTCGGCCGCACGCGCACCGAGCTCAAGGACGTCACCGCCGCCATGGCGCTCGCTCACCCCACCTGGAAGATGGGCGCCAAGATCACCATTGACTGCGCCACCCTCATGAACAAGGGCCTCGAGGTCATCGAGGCGCACCACCTCTTCGACGTTCCCATCGATGACGTGAACGTGCTGGTGCACCGCCAGAGCAAGATCCACTCCGCCGTGGAGTTCGCCGACGGCTCGGTGAAGGCGCAGCTCGGTCCCTCGGACATGCGCGTGGCCATCCAGTACGCCCTGAGCTATCCCGAGCGCTGGGAGAGCCCGGCCACCCACGTGGACTGGCGCTCCTCCGAGCCGCTCACCTTTGCCGCGCCCGACACGGAGGCCTTTCGCTGCCTCGGGCTCGCGCTCGAGGCCGGACGCGTCGGAGGCACGTTGCCCTGCGCCATGAACGCCGCCAACGAGGTGGCCAACGAGGCCTTCCGCGCCGGACGGTGCGGCTTCTGGGACATCGACGGCGTCGTCGAGACCGTCATGGACGCCACCCACGTGGAGAAGCTCAGCTCGTTTGAGCAGGTCGCCGATGTGGACGCCCTCGCACGTACGCGCGCGGCCGAAGAGCTGCGGAGGCGCGCATGAGCGTTCTCTCATCGGTGATCAAGGCGGTCTTCTGGGGCTGCCTGCTTCTTTCCGTCCTCGTCTTCATCCACGAGGGCGGCCACTACCTCGCCGCGCGCGCCTTTGGCATGCGCGTCACCGAGTTCTTCCTCGGCATGCCATGCAAGTGGCGTCTCTCGCACAAGAGCAAGTCGCATGGAACCGAAGTTGGCGTGACGCCCATCCTTCTTGGCGGCTACAACCGCATCTGCGGCATGGACGGCTTGCCTGGCGAGCATGCCGCGGACGTTCTCGCCTATGTTGCCGGGCATGGTCGCGTTGAGGTCGCCCGACTCGCCGAAGACCTCGGCATTACCGAGGACGAAGCGTATGGGGAGCTCGGCGTCCTTTGCGACTGGGCCTCGCTTGAGCCTTACTATGACGAGCAGGCTGGCGAGCGTCCGGGGCAGTCAGATTGGCCAGACCAGGTGCAAACCGTGCGCCGCGACGCCAACCTCCTCACGGCCTTTGACTCTGGCCACGACTTTGCTCTTGAGGGCTCCACCGATGCCGGCCAGCCCCATCCGCTTAAGGGGGACGCCAACGGCTTTCTCGAGGTTGAGGCGCATAGAACCTATTGCGGCAAGGGCTTTGTCGCGCGTGTCGTCACGCTCGTGGCAGGACCTCTGGTCAACGTCGTCTGCGGCTTTGCGCTCATCATGGCCTGCTTCTCCCTTGGCGGCATACATACGGTCGTGAATACGCCGACCATCGGTTCGGTGGATTTTGGCTCCCTTGCCGAGTCAGCCGGGTTGGTTTCCGGGGACACGATCACGGAGGTAAACGGAACCGAGGTTTCTACCTGGGCTGATATGGGCCAGGCACTGAGGGATTCCATTGCTGCCGGCACGCCGTTTGAAGTTGGCTACACCCACGACGGTGAAAGCCTAACCGTCGAGGTAGACCCGGCCGAAGGCGCGGGTTCGTCCGGGCTTTTCGGCATCAACGCCATGACGGCGACCTATCACCCCAGCCTCGTTCAGTCGGCGCAGATTGCCGTAACGTATCTCGGGTCTACCTGCGCGTATATCGGCAAGCTGTTCATGCCCGCCACGACGGCCGAGGTCGTCTCCCAATCGACCTCCGTCGTTGGGATCTCCGTCATGGCCAGCAAGGCGGCGGCCACCGGCGTCCAGGACTTCTTCTTCCTTATGGCGGGCATATCGCTTTCGCTCGGACTCATGAACCTCATCCCGATTCCGCCCCTCGACGGAGGAAAGCTGCTCGTCGAAATCGTACAGCTCGTCAGTAGGCGCCGCGTCCCGCTCAAGGTTCAAAACGGGCTTTCCTACGTTGGCCTTGCCCTCTTCATGCTGCTGTTTGTTGTCGTCCTTAGGCAGGACATTATGCGATTCGTCTTTGGAGGCTAGCCGTGGTTGACCTTCGTCTTTCCGGCGAGCAGGCAACGCCCCTGCCGCGTGAGCTCACCCACCAGGTCATGGTGGGCGATGTCCCCGTGGGTGGCGGCGCGGCCGTCTCGGTGCAGTCCATGTGCACTACGCCCACGACCGACCCGGCCGCTACGCTCGCCCAAATACGTGACCTGGACGAGCTTGGCTGCGAGATCGTGCGCGTGGCCATCCCTCACGCCGATGCCCTGGACGGCTTTGGCGAGATTTGCGCCAGCTCGCCCATCCCGGTGGTGGCAGACGTTCACTTCGACCACCGCTTCGCCATCGAGGCGGCCAAGAGGGGAGCGGCCGGCATCCGCATCAACCCCGGCAACATCGGCTCCATGGAGCGCGTGGACGCCGTCATCGACGCGGCGGGGGAGGCAGGCATCCCCATCCGCATCGGCGTGAACGCCGGCTCGCTGGATAAGGCGATTGACGCGCGCGAGGATCTCACCCAGCCCGAGAAGCTCGTGCAGAGCGCCGTTTCCTTCGTGCGTCACTTTGAGGAGCGAGGCTTTGCCGACATCGTGCTTTCCGCAAAGGTCCATGACGTTCCGGCCACCATCCTCACTAACCGCGAGCTCTCGCGCCTGCTGCCGCATGTGCCACTCCACCTCGGCGTTACCGAGGCCGGCACCGTCCGCCAGGGCACGGTGAAGAACGTCAGCGCCCTGAGCGTCCTGCTTTCCGAGGGCATCGGCGACACCATGCGCCTCTCCCTTACCGCGCCTCCCACCGAGGAGGTGCCCGTGGCCTGGGAGCTTCTGCAGTCCCTCGGCATGCGCCGCCGCACGCCCGAGCTCGTGAGCTGTCCCACCTGCGGACGCTGCCAGGTGAACCTCATCGGCATCGCCGGCGAGGTGGAGGAGCGCCTGCAGAAGGTCCACGCTCCCATCTCGGTCGCCGTCATGGGCTGCGTGGTGAACGGCCCCGGCGAAGCCCGCGGCGCCGACATCGGCGTGGCCTGCGGCCAAGGCGCAGGCCTGCTCATTGCCGGCGGCCAGACGTTGCGCAAGGTCCCCGAGGACCAAATCGTCGACGAGCTCTTCGCCGAGATCGAGTCGCGGTTTGAGCAGGGGGAGTAGGGCCCAGCGGCGGGCTAAGGCACATTTATCGAGCTCACGCCTGTGCTCGCTCGCGTTTGTCATGCGCCGCTTTCACGTCGCTTTGAAGCTGACGTAGTCTGCAACGCGCATGCCGCACCCGCTCGATCCAGCCTCCACCGCGCGCTACCCGTGCCACCGATTCGAGTAGCCGAATCGTTACGTTCTTGGCGCCGCGCGAGCCCCGCGGTGCGGCAACGCTAGAATGCTTTACTTGCATATGACGCGGCCTGGCCGCGAGACGAAAGGGAATTTGCATGAAGCCGATGATGATGAGCCGCCTGTACGCCCCCACGCTCAAGGAGGACCCGGCCGACGCCGAGCT
>CAVJWS010000050.1:0-15301 GCA_963653485.1 Prevotella sp. CAG:279 | reverse complement strand
CGGCGCCAAGGTCACCATCGACCGCACCACCGGCAAGATCTACGTCTACAAGCTCATCCCCATCGACGACTCCATGGACGAGGAGGGCAACTACACCGAGTTCGAGGAGGTCGACGTCACCCCCAAGGACACGAGCCGCATTGCCGCCAAGCACGCCAAGGACGAGATCAACGCCATCGTGCGCGGAGCCGCCCGCGAGCAGATTTACGAGGAGTTCTCGGCCCGCATCGGCGAGATCATCAACTGCACCGTCCTCCAGTCCACGCCCGACTTCACCATCGTGAAGATCCGCGAGGGCGTCGAGGCCGAGCTGCCCCACTTCGACAAGAAGCGCCACCCCGATGAGCGCAACGAGCGCCCCAACGGCGAGCGTTACAGCCACAACCAGCGCATCAAGGCCATCATCATCGACGTGCGCGACCCCAACGCCAACGTGCAGCCCGTCCGCGGCGAGCACTCCCGTCCCTCCATCGTCATCAGCCGCACCCACCCCAAGCTCATCCAGCGCCTCTTCGAGAACGAGGTTCCCGAGATTTATGACGGCGTCGTCGAGGTCCGCTCCATCGCCCGCGAGGCCGGCGCCCGCTCCAAGGTCGCCGTCTCCTCGCTCGACGACCGCCTCGATCCGGTGGGCGCCTGCGTGGGCCCCAAGGGCAGCCGCGTGCGCGCCGTCGTGAGCGAGCTGCGCGGCGAGCGCGTCGACGTGGTGCTGTGGAGCGACGACCCGGCCCGCTGCGTCGCCAACGCGCTCTCGCCGGCGAAGGTCTCCCGCGTCATCGTTGACGAGGAGAACAGCTACGCCACCGTCATCGTGCCCGACGACCAGCTCTCCCTCGCCATCGGCAAGGAGGGCCAGAACGCCCGCCTGGCCGCCCGCCTCACCGGCATGCACATCGACATCAAGAACGAGAGCCTTGCCGCCAACATGTTCTCCAACATGCCCGTGGTTGAGGAGGAGCCGGCCGACCTCGTGGGCGAGGACGAGGCTCACCGTTGCGAGTACGTGAGCGCCGGCGGCGTGCGCTGCCGCAACATGGCCCGTCCCGGCTCCGCCTTCTGCGGCGTCCACGAGAAGATGGCCCTCGTCGAGTCCGCGGAGGTCTCTGACGACCCGGACTCCCTCGTCTAGGAAGCGCCTAGCCACGAGGTCCCCATCACAGCAAATCCCACGCGGGCACGTCCCGCAGCCCGCATAGGAAGGTAGGTCATATGGCAAAGACTCGCGTTTCAGAGCTCGCCAAGGAGTTCGGCATGACGAGCAAGGAGATGCTCTCCCACCTCGCCGACATGAAGATTCCGGCCAAGAGCGCCTCGAGCGCCCTCGAGGACGCCTACGTCTCGATGGTCCGCAAGAAGATGGCCCCGATTCTCGAGGCCCGCGCCGCCGAGATCGAGGCCGCTAAGCAGGCCGAGGAGGAGGCCCGCGCCAAGGCCGAGGCCGAGGAGCGCGCCCGCGCTGAGGCCGAGCGCATCGAGGCCGAGAAGCGCCGCGAGGCCGAACGCGCCAAGGAGGCCGCCGAGCGCGCCCGCATCGAGGCCGAGCGCAAGCGCAAGGAAGAGGAGCGCGCCGAGGCCGAGCGCAAGCGCAAGGAGGAAGAGGAGAAGAACCGCGTCCGTGACACGGCTCCCAAGTCCATTCCGTCCATGACGAGCTTGCTCGACCAGATCGCCCAGCAGGAGCAGATCCTCAAGGCCCAGCGCGAGGAGCAGGCCGCCAAGAAGGCCGAGGCCCAGGGCAATCGCAACCGTCGCGGCGCCGCGCCCGCCAACCGCTCAGGCGACTCCGCGCCTGCCAGCCCCGAGAAGGCCGCCAAGGCCGGTCGCGGTAAGCACAAGGGCCACCGCGACGAGGAAGGCGGCGAGGACCGCTACAGCCGCATGGCCAAGGCCGCCGAGGAGTACAACCGCGAGCGCGTCCTCGAGGAGGCCCGCGCCTCGGTCGAGGAGGCCAGCCGCGAGAGCACCGGCCGCCGCAAGAAGCGCAAGGAGCGCCGCCAGAAGCAGGCCGAGCAGGCCGCTGAGCAGCAGCGCATCGAGGAGGCCATCGCCAACGACCAGGACCTCTCCCAGCTCGACACCGTGAAGGTCCCCACCGGCTCCACCGTCGCCGAGCTCGCCGAGCTGCTCGACGTCCCGGCCGCCGACATCGTCAAGCGCCTGTTCCTTCTGGGCAGCCCGCTCACGATGACGCAGTCCATGTCCGACGACCTCATCGAGCTCGTCGCCGACGACCTGGGCCGCGAGGTCAAGGTCATGAGCAAGGAGGAGGAGAACTCCTTCACCTTCTACGATGACCCGTCCGACCTGCTTCCCCGCGCCCCCGTCGTCACCGTCATGGGCCACGTCGACCACGGCAAGACCTCGCTGCTCGACGCCATCCGCCACACCGGCGTTGCCGAAGGCGAGGCCGGCGGCATCACCCAGGCCATCGGCGCCTCCCAGGTCAAGATCAACGACCGCATCATCACCTTCATCGACACCCCGGGCCACGAGACCTTCACGGCCATGCGTGCCCGCGGCGCCAAGGTGACCGACATCGTCATCCTGATCGTGGCCGCCGACGACGGCGTCATGCCCCAGACGGTCGAGTCCATCAACCACGCCAAGGCCGCCGGCGTGCCCATCATCGTGGCCGTCAACAAGATCGACAAGCCCGGTGCCAACCCCGACAAGGTGCGCCAGGAGCTTACCGAGTACGGCGTCATCCCCGAGGAGTGGGGCGGACAGAACATGTTCGTCAACATCTCGGCCAAGAAGAAGATCGGCATCGAGGACCTGCTCGAGACCGTCCTGCTCCAGGCCGACGTCCTCGAGCTCAAGGCCAATCCCAACACCTTCGCCTCGGGCAACGTGCTTGAGGCCAGGCTCGACCGCGGCCGCGGCTCCGTCGCCACGGTGCTCGTCACCCGCGGTACCCTGCGCATCGGTGACTCGCTCGTGGCTGGCATGTCCTACGGCTCGGTCCGCGCCATGCTCGACCCGAAGGGCAACCCTGTTACCGAGGCCGGCCCGTCCGACCCGGTCGAGATCCTGGGCCTGCAGAGCGTGCCCGCCGCTGGCGACGAGTTCCGCGTCTTCACCGAGGCCCGCGAGGCTCGCGCCCTTGCCGAGCAGCGTGCCCTCAAGGCCCGCATCGAAGAGCAGAACAAGGTCAAGCACGTGACCCTCGAGACCCTCTTCTCCACCATGGAGGACGCCGAGGTCAAGGAGCTCAACCTCGTCATCAAGGCCGACGTCCAGGGTTCCATCGAGGCCCTTCAGGACTCGCTGGACAAGATGGACCAGTCCGAGGTGCGCATCAACACCATCCACTCCGCCGTGGGCGCCATCACCGAGACCGACGTCACGCTGGCCGACGCCTCCAACGCCATCATCATCGGCTTCGGCGTGCGCCCCGACGCCAAGGCCCGCAACGCCGCCGAGAAGCAGGGCGTTGAGATTCGTTGCTACGACGTCATCTACAAGGCCCTCGAGGACCTTGATGCCGCCCGCATCGGCATGCTCAAGCCCACCGAGGTCGAGGTCTCCACGGGCATGGCGCTCGTCCTCGACACCTTCAAGGTGCCCAAGGTCGGCATCGCCGCCGGCGTGCGCATCGAGGAGGGCGAGATTGCGGCCACCGACTCCGTGCGCCTCGTGCGAGACGGCATCGTGGTGTTCAACGGCAAGATCGCGTCGCTTCGCCACTATAAGGACGACGTCAAGACGCTGCGCAGCGGCCTTGAGGGCGGCATTGGCCTGGAGAACTTCCAGGACATCAAGCCCGGCGACCAGATCGAGGGCTATCGTATCGACCAGATCGCCCGCACCGAGTAGGCATCCGGCGCATTCGTAGCTAGGATTCGGGGCGGCCTCGTGCCGCCCCGTTTTAAGCAAGGGATGGAAGATGAAGCAGAACTCCGCCTCCCGCCGCAACGGCGAAATCGCCCGCGAGAAGATCGCGAGCATACTTTTGTTTGAGGTCTCCGACCCCGACCTCGACCTCGTGACGCTCACCGGTTGCGAGGTGTCCGTCGACCGCTCATTCGTGCGCGCCTACGTCACCTGCGAGCCCGAGCGCTACGATACCGTGATGGCTGCGCTCAACCGCGCCAAGGGCCGCATCCGCTCGCTGCTGGGCCGCTCGCTTGGCTGGCGCGTTACCCCTGAGCTTGCGTTTTCCATCGACACCTCCACCGACGAGGCCGAGCGCATCGCGCATGCCCTGGAGAATCGCCCGCCCACCATCGACGTGGAGAAGGACGAGTTCGGCTATCCTGTGGTGCCCGGCGCCGAGGACGGCGAGTCGGCCGAGGCCGACGAGCTTGGGGCCGAGGCCAACGAGGACGAGTCTTCCGAGAGCGAGGCCTAGACCATGAACGCTGGTGACGAGCTTCTCTTCACGGAGCAGCGTGACAAGTTCGCCCGTGTGAGCGAGCTCATCGAGGCCGCAACCGAGATTGTGATCTGCGCGCACACCAACCCCGATGGCGACGCCCTGGGGTCCGGCCTTGCCTTGGCCCAGCTCATCTCCCAGCACTGGGAGGGCAAGCACGTCGTGAACCTGCTCGCAGATGACGATGCGGTGCCTCGCCTCTATCGCTTCCTGCCCGGGGCAGACGCGTTCGTCCGTCCGAGCGACTATGACGGCAAGCCCGACCTCTTCATCGCGGTTGACCTCTGCGTGGCGGGTCGCCTCAACGAGGCACAGCGCGTGCTCGAGCGCGCCAAGCACGTGGCCGTTCTCGACCACCATCCTTCAGAGGACCCCTTTGGCGAGGTGGCGCTCATCCGCTCCGATGCGGCCGCGGCCGGCGTCATCATCGCGGAATATGCGCTCTACCTGGGTGCGAACATCACTCCCGACATCGCCAATTGCCTGTTCTGCGCCATCGTCACCGACACCGGGCGCTTCCAGTTCCAAAACGCCGACTCCGAGGCCTTTGAGTGCGCAAGCATGCTTGTGGACGCCGGCGCCTCCCCGTCGATGATCTCTCTCAATGTGTACCAGAGCTTTAGGCTTGCCTATCTCCACCTGGAAAGCGTGGTCATGGGTCGCATCGTCACCTTTAGCGGTGGGCGCATCGCCTATAGCTATTCCACGCGTACGGACCTCGAGCGCACGGGGGCCCTTTCTGACGAGTGCGACGGCCTCATCGATGTCGTGCGTAGCGTTGAGGGGTCCGAGCTTGCCCTCTTCCTCAAGGAGACGTCTGACGGCAAGGTCCGCGGCAACCTGCGATCCAAGGGCAACCTCGACATCTCCGGCGTTGCCCGCGCCATGGGCGGCGGGGGGCACAAGGCCGCTGCAGGCTTTACCTCCGACTGTGGAATTGACGCTACGCTAGCAGCGGTTTTGCCGCAGCTTCAAGCTGTACTTGAGGCTGGCGAGGTGGCCGGGGACTCGCCCGCTAACCCTCAAGCTATACTTGAGCCTTGTGACGGTGCTGCCAAGTGAGGCGCGGCCAGAGCGGCATCAACGCCCTTATCGCGATAGACAAGCCCCTTGGCATGACCTCCCATGACGTCGTCTCGCGCGTGCGCCGTGCCTTTGGCGAGCGCCGCGTGGGCCATGCGGGGACGCTCGACCCGGACGCCTCTGGCGTGCTTGTGGTTGGCGTGGGGCAGGGGACCCGCCTCATGGGCAAGCTCACGGCCGAGCGCAAGGGCTATCTCGGGCTCGTCGTCCTGGGCTCGGAGACCGACACCGAAGACGCGCAAGGCAGTGTCATCCGCACCTGCGAGGTTCCCTCCTGGGCATCGGATGAGGAGCGCGTCCGGGAGTTCCTTTCCGGCTTCGTCGGCGATTCCATGCAGGTCCCGCCTGCCTACTCGGCCATCTCCGTCGATGGCGTGCGCTCCTATGCGCGTGCCCGGGCTGGAGAGGACGTGGAGCTTCCCGCCAGGCCCATAACCGTGTACGAGGCGAGCCTCGTCGCCATGCAGGTCGTTGACGGCAACCCCGCCTGGCTCGTTTGCTTTGACGTCTCCAAGGGCTGCTATATCCGCTCCCTTGCCCGCGACCTCGGGCGCGCGGCGGGCAGCGCCGCACATCTGGGCGGCCTTCGCCGTACCGTTTCCGGTCGCATCGGCATCGAGGACTGCGTGAGCTTGGATGACCTCGAGCGTCTCGGGCCCGCCATCTTGGAGTCGCGCTCCATTGACCCGGCCTGGGCGCTTGACCTGCCCATGCGCGTCCTTTCCGAGGCCGAGGCCGCAGACGCCGCCTGCGGCAAGCGCCTTGCGATCGGCAGTTGCTCTCCTGCGGCCCCTGCCCAAGGGGAGCTGCTCAGCGTCGTGCGCGGGGGCAAGCTTCTCGGCATCTGGCGCCGCGAGGGCACAAACCTCGTGTGCGACACGAACTTTCCCGACGGCGTTGCGGGAGTGCGTTGATGGCGGCTGAGGTCTTGCCCCTCGGGCCCGCCTGGGAGCGTCCGCTTGACGACGCTGAGCTTCGTTGCCTTCGCGATGCCGCTCCGTGCGGCGTGCCTGCGCCTTGCGAGCCCGTGAGGCTTGGCGAGTTTGCGTCGCTGCTCCCCCTTACGAGGCGGGGCCGCTCCCTTGCCGAGTCGCCCGAGCTTGGATGTTGCTGTGCCATAGGAGCCTTCGACGGCGTCCATGCCGGGCATCGCGCGCTTGTGCGGACCATGTCCGATGACGCGTGGGACAGGGGCCTCGCCGCCGTTGCGGTCACGTTTTCCCCCGACCCTTCCTGCGTCGTTGGCGCGGACTCGTCGCAGCCTGAGCTGCTTTGCGTCAAGGACAGGGTCTCGGTCCTTGGCAAGCTCGGGGTCGACGCCGTTCTCGTGATCGACTTCACGCCCGAGCTCGCCGCCATGTCCTACGAGCGCTTTGTCTTGGACGTGTTGGTTGGGGCCGTCTTTCCGCGCTCCATCCACGTGGGTTCCAACTTCCGCATGGGTGCGAGGGGCGCCGGGGATGCGGCCGCCATCGCGGCCTTTGCGGACGGCCTCGGCATCCAGGTGCACGACCACGACCTCGTCTCGCTGGACGGCCAGACCGTCAGCGCCACGCGGATTCGCTCCCTTGTGCGCAAGGGCAGCGTGCGAGAGGCCCAGGCGTTGCTGCGGCGCCCGCATTTCGTCCGAGGCAAGGTTGAGCATGGCCGTGGCCAGGGCTCGGCCTTTGGCTTTCCCACGGCAAACGTCCGCGTGGACGAGCATGCCTGCCTTCCGGCCGAGGGCGTCTACGCGGCCCTTGTGAGCCGCGGGGACCGTGCGTGGCCCGCAGCCGTGAACGTCGGCGCGCCGAGGACCTTTGGCGGCCAGGAGGGCGAGCGCTTCATCGAGGCGACCCTGGTCGGCTTCGAGGGCGACCTCTATGGCCAGGAGCTCGGCGTCTCCTTCTTGGAGTGGCTGCGCGAGCCCCGTCGCTTCTCGAGCCTCGAGGAGCTGGAGCGGGTGGTCCTCGGCAACGTAGAATGGGTGAGAGAGTTCGTGGGGGAGGGCGAGGTCAAGTGATCAGCGACGAGGACAAGCAACGCGTCCGCGAGGCAACCGACATCGTGAACCTCGTCTCCGAGACGGTCGTGCTTCGCCAGCGCGGCAACGACTTCTGGGGCTGCTGTCCCTTCCACCAGGAGAAGAGCCCCTCGTTTCACGTCACGCCGGCAACGGGCCTGTGGCACTGCTTCGGCTGCCATGCGGGCGGCGACGTCTTTGACTACGTGATGAAGCGCGAGGGCCTGGAGTTTCTCGATTCAGTCCGCTACCTCGCAGAACGCGCCCATATCGACATCGAGGAAGGTCCGGCCAACCGCTCGCGCGGCCCCAAGCGCACCCGCGTCATCGACGCACTCGAGGCGGCGCAGGGCGCCTACGCGCTGCGCCTCATGCGTGGCAGGAGCGAAGGCGCCGCGGCCGCCCGCGCCTACTTCAAGGGCCGCGGCTTCAACTCCGACATCTGCCGGCGTTGGCACCTTGGCTACGCCGAGGCGAGCCCCACGTCCTCGGTGGTGCGCGAGCTTTCCCGCGTCGGCTTCTCCCGCGCCGAGCTTGAGGCGGCCGACCTCGCCGTTGTCCGCGGCGGCGGCCTGCGCGACCGCTTCTTCGACCGCGTGATGTTCCCCATCCACGACGAGCAAGGCCGCTGCATCGGCTTTGGCGGCCGTGTCATGAGCGACGCCAAGCCCAAGTACCTCAACACGCGCGAGACCAGCGTCTTCCATAAGTCAAAGCACATGTTTGCCTTCGACTACGCCAAGGAGAGCATCACCGCCCGTGGCTACGCCATCGTCACCGAGGGCTATATGGACGTCATCTCCATGCACGAGGCCGGCTTCACCAACACGGTGGCGGCCCTGGGCACCGCGCTTTCGCTCGAGCATGTGCGCACGCTCTCGCGCTTTGCCAAGACCATCGTCTGCATGTTCGATGGCGACGCGGCCGGCCAGCACGCCGCCGAGGCGGCCGTGCGCTATGTGGAGAGCACCAAGGCGGCGCTTACCTGCGTCGTCTTGCCCGAGGGCCTCGACCCGGACGAGTTCTTGAAGAAGTATAGCCCCGAGGCCATGGAGCAGCAGCTCAAGGCCGCGCGCCCCCTCATCGAGTTCGTGATCGAGAAGAAGCTCGAGCAGCTCGACCTCTCCAGCCCCGGGCTTCGCCTGCAGGCCTTGGACGAGCTTGCGAAGGTTCTGGCCCCGCTCAAGGACTCCTATCTGCTCGACGGCTACGCCCAGCAGGTGGCCGGGCGTCTCGGGCTCGACCTCGAGGCAACCAAGTCCAAGATCCGCTCCACCCCGGTTGAGGCCCCCGCAGACCAAAGTGGCTCCACCGCCAAGTGGGAGAGCGAGTACGCGGGCCCCGCCCAGGACGGCCCGGACGCCTACCCAGACTATGACCAGGGCGGCTGGGCTCCCCAGGAGTACGTCCCCTATGACGAGGGGGAGGCCGTTGCCGGCTATGGCCAGCCGGCCTCGCAGGCAGCCTCGCTCGAGTCTCTCTCTGAGCAGGACCGCACCCAGATCCGCGCCGAGCGCAACCTGCTCTCCCTCATGGCCGACAACCCCGACCTCTTCCGCCCCTACGCCGAACGGATCTCCACCTTTGCCTGGGCCGACTCCCGCCACGAGGCGATTGCCTGGGCCATCCTCGCGACGCCCGCGGGGACAAGCCCCGCCGATGCCGTGGCGGCCGCGACGAACGCCTGCGCCGACGCCCCGCGCATCCTCTCTTCCAGCGCGTTTTCCTCAACGAGCTCCTGGGATGTCGAGAAGAACGTCGAGTTTGCCGTCAACGAGGCCGAGGTACGCTCGCTCGACAGGCGCATCGGCGCGCTTACGAACAGCCTTGAGGGCCTCTCCGGCGCCGAGGCCGCGCGAGGGGTCTTGGCCGAGCTGGGCGAGCTTCGTGCCCGTAGGGACCAGCTCATGGCCGCCTTTCCCACGGAGTAGGGGAGCCGGTCCGCCGTTTGGCGCCAGGCGCCGTTGGTGGCGCCTGCGGCTTGGGGCCAGGCTTGTGCGTGCGGGATATCCCGCGCCTGCCGTGCGCCCCGCCGTCGTTCCCGCGAGGGCGTTGGGCGTTCCCATCTGGGCCGTTCTGCCAAATTTTGTGTGTAGAACGCGCCAGGCAGGGTAATATACACAACATCTGTGCATCGACCGTAAATGTCGAGAGGAAGCCTGTGGCAACTAGTAAAAAGGCTAAGACTGAACCCAAGCTCAATGACGAGCTCGAGGCTGCCCTGGGGCAGCTGGTCGAGTCCTCCAAGGGCGCCGGCAGCGTCACCGAGGACGACATCCAGCTCGCCCTGCGTGACGTCGACGCCGATGATGACGAGCTTGAGGACCTCTACGGGGCCCTTCGCTCCCGCGGCGTCGACATCGTCTCCGCCGAGGAAGACGCTGACGCCTCCGATGATATCGACGACTCCGAAGACGATGACGAGGAGGCCGGCTCCAAGGACGAGTTTGGCGACCTCGACGACGATGACATGCCCGTCGAGAAGATCCCGGCCATCCCGGCCGCGCCCAAGCGCTCCAAGAAGGGCTCGAGCCTCAAGAACCGACGTCGCCAGGACGCCGCCACCGTCATGCTCACCGGCGACCCGGTCCGTATGTACCTCAAGGAGATTGGCAAGGTCGACCTGCTCACCGCCGCCGAGGAGGTCCACCTCGCCATGAAGATCGAGGCGGGCACCGAGGCCGCCGAGAAGCTCGAGGCCTATGAGGCCGGCGAGCTCGAGCTCTCCCGCGTGGAGCTGCGCCGCCTCAACCGCGTGGAGCAGGTGGGCCTCGAGGCCAAGCAGGCCCTCATCAGCGCCAACCTGCGCCTGGTGGTCTCCATCGCCAAGCGCTACGTCGGTCGCGGCATGCTGTTCCTGGACCTCATCCAGGAGGGCAACCTCGGCCTCATCCGCGCCGTGGAGAAGTTCGACTACACCAAGGGCTTCAAGTTCTCCACCTACGCCACCTGGTGGATTCGCCAGGCCATCACCCGTGCCATCGCCGACCAGGCCCGCACCATCCGCATCCCGGTCCACATGGTCGAGACCATCAACAAGCTCGTGCGCGTGCAGCGCCAGCTGCTGCAAGACCTCGGCCGTGACCCAACTCCGGAGGAGATTGGCGAGGAGATGGGCATGAGTGCCGAGCGCGTCCGCGAGATTCAGAAGATCAGCCAGGAGCCCGTCTCCCTGGAGACGCCCATCGGCGAGGAGGAGGACTCCCAGCTGGGCGACTTCATCGAGGATGCCCAGGCCGTGGCCCCGCCCGAGGCCGCCAGCGACTCCATGCTGCGCGAGCAGCTCGACCAGGTGCTCGAAGGCCTCGCAGACCGTGAGCGCAAGGTCATCAAGCTGCGCTTTGGCCTCGAGGACGGTCACCCGCGCACGCTCGAGGAGGTCGGCCGCGAGTTCGGTGTCACCCGCGAGCGCATCCGCCAGATCGAGTCCAAGACCCTGGCCAAGCTTCGCCACCCGAGCCGCTCCGGCAAGCTCAAGGACTACATGGAGGACTAGCCGCAGCTTGTTTGTCTGCGAAAGCGTCCCAGGCGCGTCCTAAGTACGAGCGAACGAAAATGCAAGACTTGCAAGGCCCCGCATCTGCGGGGCCTTTACGTTATGCGGCTGTTTTTCGCATTGCGGGCTACGCGAGCATCGTTGGGTTGATCGGCGGCGCCAATTGCCCTTGGCCGAGCCTTTCCTTTGAGTCGCTGCCAACTGAAATCTGACCTTGTCGCAAGCTGCGGGCCCATCTCTGTCAATCGAGCAAGGTATGGCCCTGTTAAAGCTCTTGGCCTTGGCAAGTTTACCGTGGCTTATTTTATGCGGAATGGGTAGGATGCCCTTGGTTTCGTAATTCGGACGCGAGAGGTGTTGCGTGATGGCTGCTAAGGGCGTACGTAAGGTTTTGTGGCGAAAGGTGCTGGCGACCTTGCTCGTTGCGGTGCTTGTGTGCGTCGCGGCCTTCCCGCTTTCTGCCTGCGGCCAGAAGACCTCGGAGGATGCCCAGCAGATCAAGGACAGCCTCGAGAAGAGCCTCGAGGAGCTCAAGACCAACACCGGCGAGGGCGCCCAGATCACCAAGGACACGCTCGACGGCTACGTGGGCGAACAGCTGGACGGCATGGGGCTTTCTGACGACGAGCTGCTCGAGGCCTACCTCAAAGGCTTTGGCTATTCGGTGGGCGACGTCTCCGTGAACGGCAACAGCGCCCTGGCGCACGTCAAGCTCAAGTCCCGCTCGGTCTCGGGCATCGTGGGCTCCTTCATCGTTCAGACCATGAGCGGCGCCACAGACCCCAAGGCGACGCTTCTCGACATCGTGAAGAACGCCGAGCTCGCAGACTCCGAGGCAGACGTCTATATCTCCCAGGACGAAGACGGCAACTGGGACACCACCGAGTCACTCAAGAACGCCCTGGTGAAGCTCTGCTTCTAGTGGCGCGTGGTGCATGGGGAGACTGGGGCTTAGAAGGCTGCGTTTCCCGTTCCCTTAAGAATGCCCTAGTGAAGCTCTGCTTCTACCGGGGCATGACTGCCGGGGGAGGGCGCGGTTTCGTCGGCTACGTTTCCTGCTGGCGCCGTATCGTTGCCGCAGCGATGGGCTTTGGAAAACCGCGACTTGCTACGTGTATTGATGTCGCCGTTGTGACCGTCCCCCGCGTTTGCGTATTGTTTTACCCCCCCCTCAGCTCGCGTGATATGCGAGAATGGGCACCGGTATGGACGCTATCTGCCGTGAGCCTGCGGGCATAACGTTTATGGGGGAGCGCAATGTCATTGCTGACGAGGAAGGGCGACGCCGGAAAGCCCGAGTCTTTAGCAAGCGGAGGGGCCGAGCCGCGCCAAGGCGCTGAGGCTGGCGCTCGCGCCGCCAAGAAGGCGAGCGCTTCCGTCGTTCTCGAGAAGACAGGTGCCCTCGCCCGCATCAAGGACTGCGCCTACCTCGTCGTTCCCGTCCTCATCGTGGTCGCGGGCATCTTCCTCGTCACCACGATGAGCCGCACCATCGAGCGAAACCGCACCTCCGAGGCCAAGGGCAAGGCCGAGCTCAGCGCCAAGGTCTATTCGAGCCTGCTCACCGATGACGTCGAGAAGGCCGTCGACATCACCAACACCCTCGAGCGCCATATCGTCAACTCCGGCGGCTCGCTTGCGAACTTCGATTCCATGGCCGAGAACCTCATGACGGACTACGTCCAGAGCATCCAACTCGCGCCGGACGGCGTGGTCACCCAAATCTATCCGGCCGAGGGCAACGAGGCGGGCCTGATTGACCTCATCAACCGCGACGACGAGCGCGGGGCGGCCTGCCGCTATGCGCGCGACAACGACGTCGTGGCCATGCAGGGACCCTTCGACCTGCTCCAGGGCGGTTCCGGCATCGCCATCCGCAACCCCGTCTACCTCGAGCAAGATGGCCAGAGGAGCTTCTGGGGCTTCACCATCGTCATCGTGAAGGTGCCCAACCTCTTCGAGAGCTCCGTGGGCACGCTCTCAGACCAGGGCTACAACTTCCGCCTCTCAAAGGCCGCCTCGCCCGTCAACAACGATATGGTCGAGGTCTGCGGCTCGGACGACGCCCCGGAGGACGCGCTTGCCTACGAGTTCGAGGCGGGCGGCGTCACCTGGAGGCTCGAACTTTCCCCGGTTGCGGGCTGGCATGACCCGAGCAGCACCACCATGACCGCCGTGACGAACATGGCCTTCTTCATCTCGCTGGCCGTCATAGTCTTTTTGGTGATGCGCCACAACCGCCGCAAGGAGGCCGAGAAGCGCCTCGCCATGGCGGGCGACCTCGAACGACTTGAGAGCGAGAATGCCCTGAGGCAGCGCGTGCAGATGTATGCCGCGGCGATGGGCGTGGGCTACCCACTCGCCATCGACCTCGACTACCTCAACAACAGCTACGAGACCATCGAGCGCAGCAACGCCGTCAACACGATGGCCGCGACCTCCGGCACCATCGACGAGCTTATCTCCGTGGGTGCGAGCACGGTTCCGGATGAGTCCCAGGCGCGCGAGTTCGCCGAGACCTTCGGGCGCGAGGGCGCCCTTGCCGCCTTCCGCGCGGGGGCGAGCGAGCTTGCGCTCAAGCACAAGCAGGTCGGCGACGACGGCGAGGTCCACTGGATGGAGACCAAGGTCGTCTGTGTGGAGCGAACAGAAGACGTGGTGCATGCCGTGGCCATCGCCAAGTGCGTTGACGAGGAGGTGCGCAACGAGGAGCTGCGCATCGAGGCCCAGCGCGCCAACGCCGCCAAGACGAGCTTCCTGCGCCGCATGAGCCACGACGTGCGCACGCCCATCAACGGCATCCGCGGCGAACTTTACATCGCCGACCAGCACCCCGATGACCTGGCGCTGCAGGCCGAGTGCCGCAAGAAGATGCGCGAGGCCTCCGACTACCTGGTCTCGCTCTCCAACAACATCCTCGACATGAGCAAGCTCGAAAGCGGCCAGAGCGAGCTCGAGAACGTGCCCTTCGACCTCGAGGCGATCCTGGGCGCCACGGCCGGCGTTGCCACCACGCTCGCCAGCGAGCACAGCTTGCGCTTCGAGATCGTCAACAGCCTGGAGAGCGTGCAGCACAAGCGCCTCGCGGGCAGTCCCAAGCACCTGCAGCAGATTCTCTCCAACCTCTCGGGCAACTCAGTCAAGTACACCCGCCCCGGCGGCACCGTCTCGGTGGGCTGTCGCGAGCTCTCCTACGACGGTATAACGGCCTGGTTTGAGTTCATGTGCGCCGACACCGGCATCGGCATGAGCGAGGAGTTCCAGGAGCGCATGTACGAGCCTTTCGCCCGCGAGGAGCGCGGCGACGGGGCCGACGTCTCGGGCTCGGGCCTGGGCCTGGCCATCGTTCAGGAGCTTGCAACCAAGATGGGCGGCTCAGTGAGCTGCAAGAGCGCCGTTGATGCGGGCACCACCTTCTACGTGCGCCTTCCGTTCGAGATTGACCATGCGGCCCAGGACGAGGCGGGGGAGTCGGCGCCCGACGTTGACCTCACCGGCAAGCGGGCGCTTCTCGTGGAGGACAACGAGCTCAACCGCGAGATTGCCAGCTTCGTGCTCGAGCAGGAAGGCCTTGAGGTCGATTGCGCCGAGAACGGCAAGGTTGGAGCCGATGCGTTCGCGGCGTCTGAGGAGAGCCACTACGACATCGTCTTCATGGACGTCATGATGCCGGTGATGGACGGCCTCGAGTCCGCGCGGACCATTCGTGCGCTCAACCGCGCCGACGCCAAGGCCGTGCCCATCGTGGCCATGACGGCCAACGCCTTTGCCGACGACGTGCAGCGCAGCCGTGATGCCGGCATGAACGAGCACCTGGCCAAGCCCATCGAGCCCGCCAAGATCCACGAGACTCTCCAGCGCCTGCTTGGTGGTCGCGGGTAGGCCCTGGGGCTTGTTGCTTGATTGATGCCGCCGGGGCGTGCGCTTCAACAGACGTATGTTCCGGCGTTCTTGTACTGGAAAGCGCGCGGCCGCACTGCGGGCCGGGGCGTGGCCGCAGTGCGATCCAGAGGGGGCGCCCGATCTGCGACCTTTTGGGGTGCGCCGCAATCGTAGTCTCGCCTACGAGCCTACGGCCCGGTGGGGGCGGGTTCGTCCACGCCTCTGGCCGTAATGGGCGAGGGGGGGTATGCCTTTAGCCCATTTGATGGGGACAAGATAGGATTGGTTGCCTAATTTGTCCTGTTACCTGCGGATTTATGCCGCTCCAAAATTTCTAAAATTTTGGGTTGTTCTTCGGGCTGAGTTTTGTATACTAATCCCTGTGCTTCGGCACGACAGATTCCTCGATAGCTCAATGGTAGAGCCCGCGGCTGTTAACCGCGTTGTTGTAGGTTCGAGTCCT
>CAVJWS010000049.1:0-15314 GCA_963653485.1 Prevotella sp. CAG:279 | reverse complement strand
CCGTCGCCCTCGACGAGCTGGGCACGGTCATGGGCAAGAAGCGCGCCTTCATCGTCACCGACCAGTTCCTGTTCAAGAACGGCTACATCAAGCCCATCGAGCAGAAGCTCGACGAGCTGGGCATCGAGCACGCCTGCTTCTGGGACGTCGCTCCCGACCCCACGCTGCAGTGCGCGCGTGAGGGCGCCAAGATCCTGACCTCCTTCGAGCCCGACGTCATCATCTCCTTCGGCGGCGGCTCGGCCATGGACGCCGGCAAGATCATGTGGGTCCTCTACGAGCACCCCGAGGCCAACTTCGAGGACATGGCCATGGACTTCATGGACATCCGCAAGAGGGTCTTCACCTATCCCGAGATGGGCTCCAAGGCCTACTTCGTGGCCATCCCCACCTCCTCGGGCACCGGCTCGGAGTGCACGCCCTTCTCCGTCATCACCGACGCCGAGACCGGCATCAAGTGGCCGCTCGCCGACTACGCGCTGCTGCCCAACATGGCCATCGTGGACGCCAACAACATGGACTCCCAGCCCAAGGGCCTCACCTCGGCCTCTGGCGTGGACGTCCTCACGCACGCCCTCGAGGCCTACGTCTCGGTCATGGCCAGCGACTGGAGCGACTCCATGGCCCTTCGCGCCATGAAGCTCGTCTTTGAGTACCTGCCGCGCGCCTACGACAAGGGTGCCGCCGACCCCGAGGCCCGCGAGCGCATGGCCAACGCCTCCTGCCTCGCCGGCATGGCCTTCGCCAACGCCTTCCTCGGCCTCAACCACTCCATGGCCCACAAGCTGGGTGCCTACCACCACATCCCGCACGGCCTGGCCAACGCCGTCATCCTCACCCGTGTCATGCGCTACAACGCCGCCGACGTCCCCTCCAAGATGGGCACGTTCCCGCAGTACGCCTACCCGCACGCCAAGCAGCGCTACGTCGAGGCCGCCCGCTACTGCGGCGTCACCGGCAAGAACGATGACGAGGTGTTCGAGAACTTCATCGCTAAGATCGAGGAGCTCAAGGCCCACGTGGGCGTCAAGGCCACCATCGCCGAGTACGGCGTGGACGAGAAGTACTTCCTCGACACCCTCGACGAGATGACCGAGAACGCGTTCAACGACCAGTGCACGCCGGCAAACCCGCGCTACCCGCTCATGAGCGAGATCAAGGAGCTTTACCTCGACGCTTACTATGGTCGCGAGGCCAAGAGCTACGAGGAGTAGGGAATTGTCGCGCACGGCGCCTGCCGAGGGGCTGGCGGGCGTCGTGCGCGGGTCCGTACGAGCCGGGCAAGGCGCCCGGCCCAAGGGAGGAACCTAAGGAGGCTTCTCATGGAGCTACCCGAGAACAAGGTCGAGCTTGCTCGACGCGGTAACAAGGTCGTCTACGACACCGGCGACGCCATCGTCAAGGTGTTCAACGCTTCCAAGCCCAAGAGCGATGTCTTCAACGAGGCCCTGAACCTCGCCCGCATCGAGGAGACCGGCATCCGCACGCCCAAGATCTCCGAGGTCTGCAAGACCGACGAGGGCTGGGCGCTCGTGACCGAGAAGGTTGCCGGCACCACGCTTGCCGAGAGCATGAAGGCCGACAAGAAGAACGTTGAGCAGTACCTCGAGCAGTTCGTGCGCCTGCAGCTCGAGATCAACGGCCACACCGCTCCGCTGCTGAACCGCCAGCGCGACAAGTACGCCCGTATGATCAACGGCCTCACCGAGATTGACGCCACCACCCGCTATGAGCTGCTCATGCGCCTGGACGGCATGAAGATCGAGAACAAGGTCTGCCACGGCGACTTCAACCCCACCAACGTCATCGTTGGTGACGACGGCCTGCTCTACGTCTGCGACTGGGCGCACGCCACCCAGGGCGCCCCGGCTGCCGACGCCGCCATGACCTACCTGCTGTTTGCCCTCGAGGACCTCGACCTCGCGGACAAGTACCTCGCGCTGTTCTGCAAGCTGGCCGACATGCCCATGCAGGTCGTCCGCCGCTGGACCAGCATCGTTGCCGCCAGCGAGCTTGCCCGCCACCGCGACGCCAAGGAAGAGGAATTCCTCCGCACTTGGATTGACGTGGCCGACTACTCGTAAGGCTGACGGATACCCATCGGGGGCCTAGGGGGCCTTCGCAAACGTCCTCGCTCGCATGCATAGGCGGGCTGGCAGCATTGGCTGCTGCGGAATGTTTGCTCAGGCCCCCTAGGCCCCCTTCTGTTTACCGTTGCAGTGCGAGCGAGGACGTTTGCTTGGCCATGCCCCTCCCGCTCGGTTCCCGTGATGGTACACTTGTTCTGTTGTCTTTGAGGGGAGTGGGCTTGAGGGTTCTTTTGGTTCCCAACTATTCGCGGGCGGACGCGGTGCAGGCTGCGGCTACGCTCGAGGTTTGGCTTGCCCACGAGGGCGTTGAGGTGCAGTGGGCGCACGACAAGAAGCGCGAGCCCAACCGCACCTGCGACCCGGAGGGCGCGGTGCTCGTGGTGTCCCTCGGCGGAGACGGCACGCTGCTGCGCGCGGCCTCCATCGTGGGGTATCGCGAGATTCCCATCCTCGGCCTCTCCTTTGGCCACCTGGGCTTTCTTACCGGCGCCGGCTCCGACAACATCGTGGAGTCGGTCTCTCGAGCCCTGGCAGGTGAGATGCACCAGAGCCGCCGCGCCACGCTCGACGTGGGCGTCACCTTCGATTGCGGCGGCGACCTCATGCGTGACACGCACCACTTCGCCCTAAACGAGCTCGCCCTAACGCGCGGCTCGCTGGGCGACATGATCGAGTTTGACGTGGCGGTATCGGGCAACCATATCGACCGCCTGCGCGGCGACGGCTTCGTGGTCTCCACGGCCACCGGCTCCACCGGCTACGCCCTCTCCTCGGGTGGTCCCATCGTCACGCCGGAGTTCAACGGCATGGTCTGCGTGCCCATCGCGCCGCACACCATCTTGGCGCGCGCCTTCCTCACCTCCTCGGCGGACGTGGTGGAGCTTTCGCTTTCCAAGGATCGCCCGGCCGAGAGCAGCGTCTTTGTGGACGGCCAGCTCATCCGTTGCCCCGAGGGCGGCTCGGTTGCCGCCTGCACCGTGCGCCGCGGCCCCGGCGACGTGGTGCTGCTCGATTCTGACGCCGACGGCTTCTATGACTCCGTCTCGCGCGTCTTCTACGGCCAGATGAGGAAGAAGCAGTAGGGCCCGCTTTCGGGCCTGTTCCCTGGGCCGAGCGCCATGGGAAGCGCCCGCATGCCGCCGTACCGGGAGGTCATTGCATGATTGATGAGCTGCACGTCAAGAGCGTGGCCCTCATTAGGGAGGCCACGCTTTGCCCTTCTTCCGGCCTGACCGTGCTTACGGGCGAGACCGGCGCCGGTAAGACGGCGCTGCTTTCTGCCTGCAAGCTGCTGGTTGGTGAGCGCGCCGACGCGGGCGCGGTGCGCGAGGGCGATGGCCACCTGCTCGTTGAGGGGCGCGTGTACCTTGGCGCGGACGATGTGGACGGCCACGTGGTGCGCCGACGCGTCGAGGCGGCCGGCCGCGGGCGCGTGGAGATCGACGGGAGCATGGCCAGCGTGAGCGAGCTTGCCGAGCGTGTGGGCGCCACGGTTGACCTCTGCGGCCAGCACGAGCACCAGCGCCTCTTGAACGTGGCAACCCACGCCCAGATGCTCGATGCCTGGGCGGGCGACTCGGTGGCCGCGCCGCACGCTGCCTACCTCGAGGCCTTTGAGGCGGCCCATGCCGCCGCGGCAGAGCTCGAGCGCGTGAGCGAGCTTGCGCGCACGGGCTCCGAGCGCCTGGAGCAGGCGAGCTTTGAGCTGCGCCGCATCGACGAGGTGGACCCGCAGCCCGGCGAGCTCGAGCAGCTGGAGGAGGCACTGCCTCGTGCCGAGCACGCCGAGGTGCTGCTACGGGCGAGCGAGTCTGCGCGCGAGGCCGTGGCTGGCGAGGGCGGCGCCACCGACGCACTCTCCGGTGCCATCGCCGCGCTCGAGGAGGCCTCGTGCTATGACGAGAAGCTCTCGCAGCTGGCCGAGGCGCTCAACAGCTCTCTCATCGACATCGAGGACAGCGCCTCTGAGCTGCGCGACTATCGAGATTCTGTTGAGCTTGACCCTGAGGAGCTCGCCCGCATGCAGGAGCGCATGGCGTCGCTGCAGGGCCTCATGCGCACCTTTGGCCCCGGCATGGACGACGTCTTTGCGCGCCGTGACCAGGCCCGCGAGATCGTTGAGGCTGCCGGGGACTCCGGCGAGGCCCAGCGCCGCGCGCGCCGTGCCGTGGAGGCCGCCGAGGCCAAGCTCGCCACCTGCGCCGACGCGCTTGACGCGGCCCGAGCCGCGGCCGCCCCGCGCTTTGCCGCGGCCGTGACCTCTCAGATGGCCCGCCTTGAGATGGGCGGCGCCGCGCTTGAGGTCGCGTCCACGCGCCTTGCCCGCGAGCAGTGGAGTGCGGCTGGGCCGAGCAAGCTCGAGCTCATGTATCGCCCTGGCGAGGGGCTGACGGCCCGTCCCCTGCGCCGCATCGCGAGCGGTGGCGAGGTGAGCCGCGTGATGCTTGCCTGCAAGGTGGTGCTGGGCGAGGCTGACGGCGTCGACACCCTCGTGTTTGACGAGGTGGACGCCGGCGTGGGCGGCTCCACGGCCCGCGCGCTTGCCGCTGTGCTTGCAGACCTGGCGAAGACGCACCAGGTCATCGTGGTGACGCACCTTGCGCAGGTGGCCGTGATGGGGCAGAGGCACTACCTCGTCTCCAAGGGCGCGGGCGAGGACGGCCGTCCCGAGACCTCGCTTACGGAAATTGAGGGGGAGCGCCGCGTGGCCGAGATCGCCCGCATGCTTTCGGGAGATGCGAGCGAGATCTCCCTCGCACACGCCCGCGAGTTGCTTGCGGAGGTCGGGCAAGGCTAGGGGAGAGGGCTGGTCTGCGCCGTCTGCCCCCCGGTTGCCGCTGCGCAGACTTTGAGCGGTGATACAGCTCCTCTGGACCGTGTTGGGCCTGGCCCTCGGTTGTCCTCGCGTGAGGACCGACGCCTCTCTTTCGAGGGTTTTGCGCTGCTCCATGGCCACTTGCTTTGAGCTATCCCAGGGCCTTCCTCACGTTGCGCCCGTTGCGGGGGCTTCCGTGAAGGCGCGCGAAGGCTGGCATGTTTAATGTCCGTAATGCCTGCTAGGATGGTTTGCGAACGATATTCGGCGAGGACGGAGAGCCATGTCACTTCACCTCATAACAACGTCTGACGAGCGCCTGGTGGGCGGCTGCGTCGTGGATGCGGTCCGCGCGGGGCTGGCTTGCGCGGGACGGGCCCTCGTGCTCGCACCGAGTCTTGCGCTGAGCCTCGAGGCACAGCGTGGCCTGGCCGCCCAGGGCGTCTCCATGGGCGTGGACTGCGCAACGCCCGCCACGTGGACCGAGCTGCGCTGGGCGCTCTATGGGAACGGCCGCTCCCTCGTGAGCGATCCCCTGCGTACGGTGCTCATGGCCCGTTTGCTCCTGGCGGGAGACAACCGCCCCATGAGCACGGGCGACGGCACGGTTGAGCTGCTGTGCCAGGTTGCCAAGCGTGCCTTGCCCTGGCTTCCCGGGGAGCTTGGGGGGCTTTCCGCCGGAGAACAGAAGGCGTTGGACCTCTTGCACTCCTACCAGCGCCTTATTGCCGAGCGCGGCATGGTTGAGCCGTGCGAGGCACAGGCCTTGCTGCCCTCGCTCATGGCCGAGCAGGGCGTGGTGCTTCCCGCCTGCGTGATGGTCGGCTTTGGTGAGATGAGGCGCTCGGACCTCGAGTTTGCCGTGGCGCTTTCCCAGGTCTGTGAGCTGCGCTTTTATGTGCGCTCGGACGGCGGCCCGGCGTCCCGTCTGGCCGAGGGCTCCGCAGGTAGGCTCGCCTCCATGGCAGCGCTCGCCGGCGTTGAGGTTACGGCGCAGAGCGTCGAGGGTCCCGCCATGGCCCGCGCCGGCGAGCTGGGCGAACTTGCCGGCGCCCTGTATCGTCCGAGTTTGGAGAACACCGTTCGCATTACGGGGGCCGTCTCCCTCCTTGAGCCGGCGGGTCCCCTGGCCGTGGGCGAGTCCGCCTGCCAGCACCTGCTGCGCCTCTCTGAGAAGGGGATGCGCCGCATCGTGGTGGTGTGCCCCGACGTGGAGGCCGCCTGGCGCGAGCTTGCGCCCAAGCTGCATGCCCGCGGGGTGGACGTGCGGGCCCAGGTCTCCCACCAGGCAAGCGACACGCGAATGGGCGCTGGCTTCATCCGCTATGCCACTTCGGTCGCCAAGCTCGCCGCGCTCGCGCAGAGCTGGCCCGACGACCCCGAGGCCGAGGCGCCCGACATGAGTTGGTGGCCCCCGCGCGACCTCGTGGACTTCATGATGCTCGGCATCTGCGGCGTAGGCGCCGAGCGCGCCTGGCGCAGGGACAGCGCCTGGCGCGGCAACCGCATCCTTACGCCCATGGACGTGCTGAAGACGCTGCAGAACCCCAAGGCCACCTCTCCGCGCGTCGCCGCCGCCACCAAGGAGGTCCTGCAGGGCCACCTCGCGGCCGCTGCCGGCAAGCTGATGGGTCTGGGCGAGGACAATGGTCAGGACGGCTCGCAGGGCAAGGAGCAGGGAACCTCTGCTCCTGCGGCAGGCGGCTCTGCTGCGGCTGCGGCACAAGCTGCTTGCGCGGCCACGGATGGTGCCGCAGCCGTGGCATCGGGAAGGCCTGGCGCCATGAGCCAGGTTGCCGCTACAAACCAGGCCGCCGCTACGTCCCAGCCCAGCGCCGCCAGCGCGGCTGATGCCGAGGACGCCCCGGGCGCGGTTCTGGAGCCGAGCGCCGAGGAAGTCCTGAGCCGTGACATCGACGAGGGCGCGCTCAAGGCCGTGGCCGAGGCGGGCCGTGCCATCCGTGACGCGGGCATCTCGCTCGAGTCGGACGCCATCGGTCTCGAGGGCCTCGTGCTGCTTGCGAACACCGTGCTCAAGCACATCAAGGTCTTCGTCCGCACGCGCCTCGCCGTCCCCGATGCGGCCTGCGCGGTCGAGCTCATGAGCCCCGCCGCCGCGGCCAAGCTCGCGCCGTGCTCGGCGGATGCCCTGCTCTACCTCAACTTGGACGCCGATTCCTGCCCCATCCCGCAGACCGACGGCGCGCTCGAGCGCTTGCTCGAGCGCCTCGGCGCCGACGAGCCGGTGGACGGCCTGGCGCAGGCCCGCGCCAACTTTGCGGCCGTCGTTCGCGTGCCCGCGGCCAAGCTCAGCCTGCTCAAGGCCGCCCATGACGCGAGCGCCGAGGAGAGCTTCCCGGCCGTGATGCTCACCGAGGTGCTCTCCTGCTATCCGTACGAGGTCAAGGACCACAAGAAGATTTGCCTGCTCAAGCCCCTTGCCGCCTCCAAGCTTGACGAGGGGGCCGTTGAGGTCAACCTCTCGGGCGGGGGCGTCTCGCCGCAAGGTGCGAAAGTTGATGGTCGCGCCGCGGCAGGCCAGCTTGACCCGCGCCTGAGGCGCCTCGTCATGGTTCCGAGGGACGGCCAGGCCGAGCTGCCGCAGGGCCGCCCCATGCTCTCGGCCTCCCAGGTGGAGACCTACCTCGAGTGCCCTTACAAGTGGTTCACGCTGCGCCGCCTCGGGCTTGACACCTGCGACGCAGACTTCTCCAACATGCAGATGGGCACCTTTGCCCACCGCGTGCTCGAGGTCACGCACCGCCGTCTGTTCATGGAGGCTGCCGTGGCCGCCGGCCTCATCGCAGAGAGCTCGGAGGAGAACCCGGAGGGCTCGCTCTTCTGGTTTGACCCGAAGGTGCGCGTGGAGGGCTCGCGCGTGAGCGAGCAGAACCTTGAGCACGCCCTCGAGCTGCTCCACGCGGAGTTTGCCGAGCACCTCTTGCACCAGCGTCTTGAGGGGAGCACCCGCAACAAGCAGGCGCTCATCCCGCACGTGCCCTCCGAGCGCCGCCGCCTGGCCGAGCTCGAGCAAGACCTGGCCAGCGCCTTCGAGTACGAGGCCGTGCGGCTTTCGGGCTTTGAGCCTCGCCTGTTCGAGGGTCGCTTCGGCGGCAGCTCCGGGCTTCCCGCCACCTATGCCGGGGCGGACTTCGTGGGCACCATCGACCGCATCGACGTGGACGCCGAGGGCCGCGCCCTCGTCATCGACTACAAGCACAAGAGCAACCTCTTTGACGAGTACGCGCTCATCGGCAAGGACGAGCCTGATTGGCAAGCCGGCTTCGCGTTGCCCGGCCGCGTGCAGACGCTCGTCTACGCGGGCATCGCCCGCGAGCTCTTGCGTGATACGGACCTGCAGGTGGTCGGTGCCATCTACCTCGGCACCAAGGGCAAGCACGCCATCTCTGGCTCGCTCAGCCCGCATGACTCCGCGGCGGTTCTCGGCCCCGAGGCGGCTCGCGCGGCGGACCGCCTCTGCGTGCCGGTACCGGGCGCCCGCAGCTTTGACGAGCTGCTCGACCGTACCGAGGAGGCGCTCGCCTCCGTCATCGACCATATGAGGGCCGGAGACATCGAGGCCCGCCCGGCCACCCCGCACGCGTGCGACTGGTGCCCGGTCACCGGTTGCGAAAGGAGGCAGTAATGAGCGAGCAGGACTTTCTTAACTCGTTGCCGCCCGAGGTGGCAAGCCTGTTTGACGGCCTCAAGCCCGAGCAGCAACGCATCGTGACCACACTCGACCGCCCCGTCTTCGTGGCGGCCGGCGCTGGCTCCGGCAAGACCTTCACCCTCACGCGCCGCATCGTGTGGGCCCTGTGCCCCGGGTCGGGCGAGGGCGGCAAGCCCTTCCTTGACAGCCTCGACCAGGCGCTCATCATCACCTTCACCGAGAAGGCGGCCGGGGAGATCAGGGAGCGCATCCGCAGCTCCCTGCGCGACGCGGGACTTGCCGAGGAAGCGCTGAAGGTCGACTCCGCCTGGGTGAGCACCATCCACCACATGTGCGGACGAATCTTGCGGGCCCATGCGCTCGACCTCGGGCTCGACCCAAACTTCAAGATGATCGGCACCCAGACCGCGAGCCTCCTGCGCGCCCAGGCCTGCGAGAAGGCCCTCGCGGACTTTGCGGGGGACCCGGGGCTGGATGCCCTCTATGCGGAGTACCGCTCCGGCAACGACGGCGCCAAGGAAGGCGTGCTCGGCCTTGTCTCGCAGGTCTCCAACAAGGCGGCAAGCGCGCTCGAGGGCCTCAAGTCGCTCGAGTTCGTTTCGGCCACCGAAGACGTGGACGGCACCATGTCCGCCCTCAAGCTTGCCTACGAGGCCTTGTGCGCCTGCGACTCCAAGTACGAGGACGAGCTCGAGCGCATGCGCGCGGAGCTTGCCGCCGTCGAGGGCTACTTTGAGCTGCCGCCTGCCAGGCGGACCGCCAAGGCCGCGCGTGACATCGTGGACGGCCTCAAGGGCCCCAACGGCAACAAGTGGCGCGCCAAGGCCGTGAAGGAGTTCAGTGACGAGGCCAAGGCCGCCCTCGCGCAGGCGAAGGCGGGCTGCGCCATGGCCTGCGCGCAGAGCCTGGAGGAGCCCCTCAGGCGCCTGGTCGCCCACGTGGAGGAGCTCTATGCCGATGCCAAGGAGAAGCGCGGCGAGCTCGACAACGACGACCTGCTGCAGACCCTGGCAAACGCCTTCCGCGAGCATCCCGAGATCGCGGCCGAGTACGCAGACAAGTTCCGCCTGGTGATGGTGGACGAGTTCCAAGACACCAACGCCCAGCAGGTGAGCATGGTCAAGGGCCTCTCCGGCCCCGATGCCTGCCACCTCACCACGGTGGGCGACGCCCAGCAGGCCATATACGGCTTCCGTGGGGCGGACGTGAGCGTGTTTGAGGAGCATGGCCGCTCCGTGGGGGAAGACAACACGGTACGGCTCGACTTCAACTTCAGAAGCGACGACGCCATCCTGCGCTTTGTGGCCCGTACCTGCGCAGACACGGGCATCGTGCCAAACTTCATGGACCTGCACCCCAAGCCGGGGCGCGAGAGCAAGTTCCCCGACGGCGTGTGCCCGCGCGTGGTGGTGGAGCTCACGAGGGCCCACAAGCTCGGGCAGAAGTCGGTGTCCAAGGAACTACGTGACCGCGTGGCCGCCGCGCAGCTCGCGGACCGCCTGGCCGCCATCCGCGAGGCCGGCGTGGCCCCGCGCCAGATGGCCGTGCTCATGCGCAGCCTCAACCAGGCCGACATCTACATCGCCGCCCTGCGCGAGCGCGGGCTCGAGAGCGTGGTCGTGGGCGGCTCCACCTTCTCCTCGGCACCCGAGGTGCGCGTGGTGGAGGCGTTGCTGCATGCCTTGGCCTCCCCGCAAGACACCAAGACAGGGCTCTATCCCGTGCTCGAGGGCGGTATGTTCGAGCTTGGGCCAGACGACCTGTTGCTGCTTGCCACCAAGCCGCAAGACGTGCTTGACGCGCCGGCCAAGCGCCGCATCTACCCGGGCGTCCGTCCGGACGCTCCGGACTTTGGCGGCGTCGAACCCTCCGAGCGCCTCAAGGCCGCGCGACGCGTGATGGGGCGTGCCTGGAATCGCGTGGGAAAGATGCCCGTCGCCGACGTCTGCCTCATGGCCGTGCGCGAGTCCGGCTGGCTGGCGAGGCTCGAGCGCCAAGGCGTTCAGGGCCGCGCCGTGGCGGCGAACGTGCTCGCCGCCATACGCCACGTCCGCGAGCTTTCGGACGAGTCTGGCTTGGACGCAGCCCTTGTGGCCGACGAGTTCTCGCGCTGGCTCAAGAAGGTGAAGGAGGGCCCGGCCTCGCTTTCCGGCGAGGGCCTGGACGCCGTGAGCTTCATGACGGCGCACGCCTCCAAGGGCCTCGAGTTTGACGTCGTGGCCGTGGTGGGCTGCTGCGGCTCGGAATACACGCGCCAGGCTCCACGCCTGCTCTCCATGAGGGACGGCGACCGCGAGCTGCTCTCCCTGGCGCCCGCGAGCCTTACCCTGCCAGACCTCGGCGAGGATACGCCGACCTGCCCCGAGGAGTGCAAGACCCCGCTCGAGTGGCGCGTGCTCATGGAGCAGAAGCGCGTCACCGACGAGGAGCGCGAGGACGGTCGCCTGTTCTACGTGGCACTCACCCGCGCCAAGGAGTGCGTGGTCCTGTGCCTCTCGGCCACCGAGAACAAGGGCGGGGGGCTGAGCCCGAAGATGACCGGCGCCATTGCGGAGGGCCTCTTTGGCGAGCGCCCGCTTGCCGGCAACGGCCGCTTTGAGTACGGCGGCGTGGCCGACGGCCTCGTTCGATGCGTTGACCTCTCTCGCTGCGAGGAAGGCGTCTCGGTGGACTCGGGCAACACGCTGCCTCCCTGCGCCGCCACCCGAGCCTGCGCCAAGGCCGGCAAGGGGGAGGACGAGGTATCGAGCACCGACGGAGGTGCCGCGGCCGGGACGGACGCCTCTGCCGCCGCGATTGCCGGAGATGCCGCGGACGTCGCGGTTAGCTGTGCTGCTGATGCGGGCTGCGGTGCCGCGGACGCCGAATCCGGGGCGAGGGGAGCGTTCGAGTTCTTTGACATAAACGCCCAGACGGACGCGTCACTTTCGTACTGGCGTCCTCGTGAAGACGTCTTTAGCTACTCGTCTGCCCATCAGATGCTGAGGAGCCAGCGCCTTAGCGATGAGGCGGATGCCGGTACCTCGTCTGACGTGCCGCTTGAGCTTGATGACGTGCTGGGCTTGCCGGTGCCTTTGCCTGCCGGTGCCGAGGAACTCGCACGGGCCAACGAGGTGCCTGCGAGCGAGGCGCCGCAGGCCGGTCGCAGGCGCATGCCCGAGCCCCAGCCCTCGACGGAAGACGACGGAGAGCCGGCCCACACCGACGACGCCGACCGCGCCACGAACCTGGGCTCGGCCTTCCACGAGCTTGCGCGCTATATGGTGGAGACGGGCTCTGCGCCCAGCGCCCACCGCGTGGAGCTGGTGGCCGGCGCCTATGGCGTGGGCCCGCGTGACCGCAAGCGCCTCTCGGCCGCCCTCGCGCGCTGGGAGCGCTCGGCCATTCGCGCCGAGGCGCGCTCGCGTGCCTGCCTGCGCGCCGAGGTGCCCTTCTTCTGCGAGGTCGACTCGCCGCTGGGCCACGAGCTCGAGGGCGCCATCGACCTTCTGGCCACCGATGGGGCGCCGCGTGCCGCAGCGGCTTCAGTCGGTGATGTTGTGTTGGCCTGCGAGGCGGCGGGGGAGTCCGGTGCTTTTGAGGACCCCGCGCGTGATGCCGGTGCGGTGTCCTCTGGCATGCCGTCCGCCCTGCTCGTGGACTACAAGACGGGCGACCACGGCGCCACCTACGCCCAGATTCGCGAGCGTCACGAGATGCAGGCGCGCTTCTACGCCTACGTTCTGCAGCGGCAGGGCTACGGTGCCGTTACCTGCGCCTTCGTCTGCGTTGAGCTCGAGGACGAGCACGGCGAGCCCGTGGTGTGCCGCTACGAGTTCGCACCGACTGAGGGTGGTGCGAGGTCCTAGGCCATGCCGACCGAGTTGGCTGCGGCCTGGGCTCATGGGCCGCGGCCAACTCAGCTAACCGCGCGTGGGCTTGCTGTTGCGCCTGCTAGCCGGAACCAATGGCAGCGCAGGATTGGCTCCAAAGCCAAATCTGACAGAACCAATGCGGCGCGGGCCGGGTGCCCAAGCCGTGAGCAAGGAGACCATATGTCCATAATCGAGATAGCTGCGTTTGCCATTGCGGCGCTGAGCGTCTGCTTGGCCATCTTTGGGTTCGTCAAGGCCGGCAAGCAGGGGTCGATTCGCTCTGACGTGGACGAGCGACTTGACGAGCTCGAGGGCCTCATGAACTCGCTGGCCTCGCAGCAGGCCGCCTCGGCCGCCTCCTCCAGGGCCACGCTCGAGGCGCTCTCGCGCAACGTGGAGCAGGCCGGTACCCGAGTGGACAGCCTGCGCCACGACGTCACGGGCCAGCTCGCCACCAACTCGCAGATGGTCTCCCAGCAGCTCCAGGCCAACTCGCGCGCCATAACCGAGCAGCTCCAGGGCAACGCCAAGGCCACCAACGAGCAGCTCGAGCTCATCCGCCAGGACAACCAGCGCCAGCTCAGTCAGATTCGCGAGACCGTGGACGAGAGACTCACCAAGACGCTCAACGACCGCCTCTCCACCTCGTTCAGGCAAATCAACGACAACCTCGAGGCCGTCTACAAGGGCCTGGGCGACATGCAGACGCTCGCCGCCGGCGTTGGGGACCTCAAGAAGACGCTCTCCAACGTGAAGACGCGCGGCATCCTGGGCGAGGCCCAGCTCGGCGCGATCCTCTCCGAGGTGCTCGCGCCCTCGCAGTACGAGCAGAACGTGGCCACCAAGCCGGGCAGCGCCGAGCGCGTGGAGTTTGCCGTGAAGCTGCCGGTGGAGCAGGGCGAGCCCATCCTCTTGCCCATCGACGCGAAGTTTCCCGGCGAGACCTACGTACAACTGCGTGACGCGCTTGAGGAGGGAGAACGCGACGCCATCGCTGCGGCGCGCAAGCAGCTGGAGACCCGCATCAAGGGCGAGGCCAAGGACATTTCCACCAAGTACATCAGCGTGCCCGACACCACCAACTTCGCCATCATGTTCCTGCCCTTTGAGGGGCTCTACGCCGAGGTCGTGAACATGCCCGGGCTCATCGAGTGCCTGCAGCGCGACTACCACGTCAACGTGGCCGGTCCCTCCACCATGGCGGCCATCCTCGGCAGCCTGCAGATGAGCTACCAGACCTTTGCCCTGCAGCGCCGCACCGACGAGGTGCTGCGCGTGCTGCAGGCCGTGAAGGCCGAGCTGCCCAAGTACCAGGCCGAGCTGCGGAACGCCAAGCGCCAGATTGACCTTGCGGGCCGCACGGTGGACAAGATCATCACCACCCGCACCAATGTCATGGAGAAGAAGCTCAACACCATCTCCGAGGGGCTCAGCGACGCCGAGGACGTCTTCGCCGACGCCCTTCCGTCTGGCGACGACGCGTCCGAGGACGAGTGGGGCTCCTGGTGATAAACGCATCTTTTCTCAGGCGTTGCCTGTGTTTGAGGTGCCATGGCGCGGCCACGCGCAAAGATTGAAAAGGGCCGCCCGTCAAGTTGCGACGGGTGGCCCTAGCCGTTTTCTTTAGAGTCATACGGCGTTCAAGGGGAAGCAGGTCGGTGCCGTGCGTGGCAAGGCGGGGGCTGGCCTGCATTCGCGGTGGGCCGCCCTGCTGCTTTCGTAACCCCTGCTTCGGTGCCCCCGGTAATGAAAAGGCCACCTGCAATGGGCGGCCTTTTCATTGAGGCAATTTCAGCCCTGCTATCGAGGCATCCGCAGCCCTACTTCACGCTGACGGACCTGAACTCGTAGCCGTTGGGGTGGCGAGAGATGGAGTACTCAAAGGGCGTGCCGTCGTCCAGGAACACCACCTGCTCGACCTCGAGCAGCGGCGAGTTGGCGCCCACGCCCAGCCACTTCTGCTCGTCCTTGGTGGGCAGCACGGCGCGCACCACGCGGTGCGCGCTGGAGATCTTGAGCCCAAGCTCGCCCTCGATGTAGCCGTAGATGGAGTCCTCGAGCGTCTTTGCCCTGAGGTTGGGGATGACGTTGATGGGCATATAGGTGTACTCGACCGCATGGACCTCGCCGCCGGAGAAGCGGACGCGGACGATGCGGTAGCAGAACTCGTCGGGCTCGATGTCCAAGAAGGAAGCGGCCTCGGGAGACGGGGGCTCGACCTTGAACTCCTTCACCTGGGTCTCGACCTTGAGGCCGAGCGCCGCCTGCTCGTTCACGAAGCCGCCCATCTGTCCGCTCGTCTCGAACTGGCCGGGCTTTCCGCCGAGCATGGGCCTGATGTTCTTCACAAACGAGCCTGAGCCGCGCCTTCGCGAGATGAGGCCGCCGCCCTCGAGCTCGTCAAGCGCCTTCTTGACCGTGATTTTGCTCACGGAGTAGAGGTCGCAGAGCTTCTCGATGGGGGGCAGCTGGTCTCCCGGGCGGTAGCTCCCGTCTTCGATCTTCTTCTTGAGGTCGGCTACGACGACCTCGTACTTCATGGCCATGGCTCCTCCGTGGTTGCGATACCAAAAGCCTAGTCGCTGCTAGGGGACGTACGGCCCAAATTCACATACCTACATTGTAGGTATACCACTCACCTAGGAAAATATACCGTTCACCCCTAAATGGCGGGACTGGATATTGAATTAAGCAGAGCGATAAACAGAATAAACCTGACATACCTAATCCAAACATACAGTATGCCGAATAGGCCAGCCTAACCACGAGCGAGGAGCTACGCATGACGGAAGAGAAGCTGACGCTGCCCGATGACTTCTTCTTTGGGGCGGCCATGTCGGGCCCGCAGACCGAGGGTCAGTGGAACCAGGGCGGCAAGCTCG
>CAVJWS010000048.1:0-15397 GCA_963653485.1 Prevotella sp. CAG:279 | reverse complement strand
GACCTGGGCGAGCTGCTGCTCGAGCGCCTCCCGCTTGGCGGCGAGCATCGCCTTGAGCTCGGGGATGGACGCCTCGCCCTCGAGGCAGAGCTGCAGGTAAACTACAGTCAATGGGCCCGGGATGACCGCCGATTCAAGTCAACGGGCCTAAATTTATATCCAAATCCGGCGGGATGGGGCCAGCCGTGGCAATCAGAAAGCTGCCCGTCGGCTGTTGCGCGGATGATGGGTTAATGTTAACCTAACCTGAAACAACAAGGGCAAACCCGTCGAAAGGCGGGGACGCAAAGCCAGATGGGCCTAAGGTCGTAAGACTATGGCAGCCGGTTGCCGTCGGAGCAGATCCGACGTATGGACGGAGGGCATTAGCCCCCGTATTACTGTGCGCTCCTGCGGCTTTACCTTGTGGTCTGTTTTTACCGCTTTCAAGGGAGGTGCCGCAGATGAGCCGTTGGCGTATGCCGCAAGCAGCCAAGATTTCATCGATCGCCCTATCTATCGCCGGCGCCTCTGCCGGCTTGTTCGGCATCGCTGCCGAGAACCTGCCCTCCGCACCGGGGGGGGGGGAGACCTTCCTGGCCATCTGACGGCCTCGGCCTAAGCAACGCGGCCGCTCCCAGGCCTCATCTCGCACCGTCCGCGCCATCGGCCGCCGCGCCCATGGCCTGCGCGGCCATAACTGACTCTGCCTTCAAGGCTTGCTTCGGCCCTGCGCCGTCCGGCATCATGGCCGGCCTGGCCCACGGCGGGACGGGGGTGTCCCGCAAATGAGGGCCCTGCTTAAGATCTGGAACATATTCTCAGCTGCCCTGCTAGTCCTCGCGCTGCTGCTCGTGGTCGCGTTCGCGGGCACGAGGCTCGTCGGCCTCACGCCCTACGTGGTCACCTCCGGCAGCATGGAGCCGCGCTACCCGGTGGGCTCCATCGTGTACGTGGAAGACGCCGCGCCGGAGGAGGTCCGGGCGGGGGACGACATCACCTTCCACCTCAGCGCAGACACCGTCGCCACGCACCAGGTGTGGCAGGTCGACACGCAGGAGCGAGTTTTCCGCACGCAGGGCATCAACAACCTGGACGAGGGCGGCAACATCATCCACGACGCCGCCCCGGTATCCTTCGACGACCTTATCGGCAAGCCGGCTCTGTGCGTACCCAATCTGGGCACCGTGTACGGCTTCCTGCAGACGCCGACGGGCCTGTGTGCCGTGGCGTTCGCGGCGGTGCTGGTGGTCCTCGTCTCGGTGCTGACAGCGCCGACCAGAGGGACGCCGGCCAAGGACTAGGGCATACCGTCTTCGGACGTGCCGAATATATGAGAGCTGAGAGAAATGGAGACAAAGCGATGAAAGCAAAGACCAAGAGCACGTTGACCGCCTGCCTTGCGCTGGCCCTCGTTGCCTGCGCCGTCCTGGGGACGATCGCCTACATGACGGCGACTAGCAGCAAGACCAACGCCTTCACGGTGGGCAACTTCAATTACCCCACGACCGACCCGGACGGCTCGGGTGATTCTGGTGGGTCTGGGAAGATCGATATTGACGGCTACATCCTGGAGAAGGAATGGGACAAGGCTACGGACCACAAGCTGGTGCCCGACAACACGCTTGCCAAGGACCCCAACATCGGCATCGGCGAGGGCAGCGAGGACGCCTACGTGTACGCCTTCGTGAAGAACCCCATGGTGACCACCGACACTAACGACGAGACCGCCCGCGACGGCAGCGTCTACTTTCAGCTGAACAGCGGCTGGGAGTTCGTCAGCGGCCAAAATTTTGGCTACAAGGAGCTCACCGTTAACGGTGAGAAGTACTACACCGGCGGCCTCTTCAGGTACATCGGAACCGGCGCCGCAGGAACCCCCGCTGTCCTGAGCGCAACCGATGCTGACGCCTGGACCGGCACGATTTTCGACAAGGTCACCTGCGGCAAGAACATGAACACCGCTGACATGGCAAAGGCCCTGGCAACGACCGACTCAAAGGAGCAGACGGAGACCAAGAAGACCTACGACATCGTCGTCAGCGCCTACATCCACCAGGCGAAGGACGGCAACGGCGCGTACACGCTGAAGGATACCGCCGAGGATGCCGCCAAGGCCTGGGCTCCGAGTCAGAATCAGTAGTAGTAAGCCGAGGAGCTGACCATGGATGGGCTGAGGAAACTGCGAAAAAGGGATGCTGCGCTGCTCGCGCTGGTGCTGCTGCTGGCCTTGGCCGCGGTTTCCGCAGCCCTTTTCTTCAAAACCCGCAACGGGCAGGTGAACAACCGCATCACCTACGGCAATGTGGAGCTGGAGCTCGTCGAGAGCACCGTGGAGAACGGCGTCGAGGTCCCGTTCGTTGAGACCTCGCCCGTCCGGGTGACGGGCGGCGAGATGTCCCGCATCGTGCGCGTGAGGAACACGGGGAGCCACCCCGCCTATGTGCGCCTGTCGTTGCGCATGACGGCCGTGGACGCCGAGGGGCGGGAGCAAGACCTGCCCGTCGGCTCCTATTCCTTCGACGTGAACGACGAGGACTGGGCCGAGGCCGACGGCTGGTACTACTACGCCCCCGCGGCCCTGCCCGGAGGCGATGAGACGAGCGCCCTCATAACGAAGGTCGTGTTCGACGACGAGAAGTTGAACGAGCTGGCCGGCTGGGATATCACCCTGCATATCCGCGCCGACGCCGTGCAAAGCGAGAACAACGGTGGCACCGTCTGGGAGGCTGACGGCTGGCCCGCCGACCAGGGAGGCGTCACGCAGTGAGGCTACGCAAACGAATTCTGACCTTGATGCTGGCGGCGGCGATGCTGGTCGTGGCGATGCCGGCGGGAATCGCCCTGGCGGAAACGCAAGACGGCCAGGCCTCGGGTACGACCTATGAGGTGAAGAGCTTCGCCGACCTGAGCTACCTTGTCAGCCTGAGCAAGAAAAAGACCTTCGAGGGCGACACGATCGAGCTCTTGGCGGACATCGAGCTCACGGACGAGGACCGCACGGCGATCAACAATTCGCCGCTCTCCTTCGGCAGCTATGCCGCCGTGGGCAGCAGTGTCCCCTTCTCCGGCACCTTCAACGGCAACGGGCACACCATCTCCGGTCTGAACTACGATGCGACGGCGAGCGTCGCCCTGAGCACCGCGCTGTTCTCCTACACCAAGGGAGCGACGATCCGGGACCTCATCATCAAGGATTCCCATCTGGACGCCGACATGCTGGGCGGCATCCTCGTCGGGTACGCCGAGGACACCACCGTGGTGAACTCGGCCGTGAGCGGCTGCGACCTGAGCGTCAACTGCGTCGACAACGTGCTGACGCTGATCACCGACGGCGGCATGGTCGGCGGCGGCCTGATCGGCAAGGCCAGCGGCTGCACCCTCTACAACTGCGAGGTCAGCGGCACCTACGTGCACACCTCCGCCACCGCCGGGGTGCAGGCCCTGGGCGGCAAGGGCCTGTACATGGGCGCGATGGTGGGTAGCGCCAGCAACACGACCATCGAGTACTCCCGCGTCATCAACGGGTCGCGCGTGAAGAACTCCTATGACATCGCCGTGGGCGCGCTGGGCGGCAACAAGGTCTACGCCGGCGGCATCGCTGGTGAGATCAAGGGCGGCACGAAGGTCATCGACAGCTTCTCCACCGCCGAGCTCTACACGTACTGCGCCACCTACGTGAGCGTCGGCGCGGGCAACATCGGCTATGTGGGCGGCATCGCCGCCGCCTCCTACGGGAACGACAACGAGATCACCCGCTGCCACTATGCCGGCAACGCCACCAGCAAGCAGTACAACGCAGCGATCGTCATCCCCATCATCCAGAAGAACAAGAACGTCTCGGGCATCGCCGAGCGCATCAAGGACGGCGAGCTTTCGGTGACCGGGTCCTACTTCCGCCCCAGCGACAGCCCCGAGACGTCCATGGGCGTGCTGGACGACACCGACTCTACAGTCGAGTACGGCCCGCAGGACGACGCGACCTACGCCGACCGAAGCTTCTGGGCTGGGCACGGCTTCGACTTCTCGGGGACAGTCTCCCGCTCCTCCAGCTACAGCGACGACCATGCCAACAAGTGGGTGATGGACTACAAGCTGGGGATCCCCGTCCACGGCCAGAGCGTGTCCGCCGCGTTCGACTTCCCCGGAGCAGGCAGCGTCACCGTGGGCGCCACCGACCTCGTGACCAGCGAGGTGAGCACGGACGAAGCCTACGATTTCGCCGTGCAGGGCTTCAAGCCTACGACCACGAGCTACTCGGTGGACCTGACCGCCAAGACGAACGACAACTTCCGCTTCGTGGAGTGGTACCGCGTCAACGACGTGACGGCGGACTCCTCCCCCCAGGGGCACGGGTACTTCGCGGCCTTGATGGAGAAGGGCGCTGTCGTTTCGGAAAGCTCCGCCTATTCCGCTGCGGAGTGCGTCGACAACGACCTGTTCCTGGCGCACATGGAGGCGCAGGTGCTGTTCCATGACATCAACGGCGATGTGATCGGCACCGACGGCACGGACAGCGACGACACCTCCGACGATTGGTACGACTTCGAGCAGGCGCTGCCGAACGTGGTGCCCACCACGCACGTGCCGGAGAGCGCCAACGCCAGGCTCATCGGCTGGACAACGGAAAAGAGCAGCGAGGTCGGCGGCGGCTACAGCAGCATCACGAATGCCGAGCTGACCCAGCTGCGCCTTGCCGGGAGCTTCTACGAGGCCGGGGACCCGGTGGAGAAGCCCATGGAGCTGTACCCCGTGTACGCCGACCTCGTCTCCAACGTCGTCACCGTCCACGAGGGCAACGAGCAGGACGACAGCGACGACCAGTCCCTCCGCCTGGGAGTCGGCAAGACGTGGGTGACGATGGACGCCAACAACGTGGCCACCATTCATGTGAGCGGCGAGAACAGCACCGACGGAGATCTTGAGACCTTCCCGGAAGGCTACCGCTTCCTCGGCTGGTACACCGACGACGGGAACGGCAACCAGGTGCGCATCAGCCAGGACCAGGAGTACACCCTGAACGGGGTGGACCTGACCACCGAGCACACCTACACGGCAAGGTTCGAGTACCGTGTGCAGTTCTGGCTTCCGGAAAAGGTGGGCGCCGGCCTGGGCGACGATTACGGCCTCTCCTTCAGCAAGAAAGTTGCCGAGATGTACGTGCCCTACGAGACCAAGCTCTTCAGCTCCGAATGGGAGAGCGCTTACATGAACAGCTCGGTCTATCAGGGCGCGCCCTCGTTCAAGGAGGACTATAAATGGGAATTCGCGTTCTGGACGGAGGATCCTATCCGCCTTGACGGCAATGGGAACTTGAATGTGTACCGTCAGCAGTGGAGCGGCTGTCCCTATGAAGAGCTGCTTAAGTCGACAAATAAATACGATGTCGGGAAAACCGTCTCGGCTCCATCGGAGCTGTCGGGACTTTGGAAGAACCCCGACATCTATGCGCAGCGCAGCGCCTACGTTTACACCGATTTCCCTCACTCTGCCGTGGTGGAGCAGACGGACGTGACCGGTGACGACATCCGGACAGTGCGCGCGACGATGAGCGAAGGGTACAACTGGGTCTTTTGGAACAGCTACGCCGTCGCCACTAAAGACGGCTATACGAACCGGGAGTACGCGAACCCGAGCACGCAATCGAAGGGCAGCCTGTCGTACTCCGTCTCCGAGGGGACGGTCACATGGGCAACCGGCTTTGAGGCAAGCGGCAGCTTAAAAGGCATCAACAGAACAACCTACTACGCCGCCCATAACACGGCGGACGTCAACTTCCATACAGCCGACGGCACGCTGATCCAGCACGCCACCGTCTCCAAGGCGGACTTCCCCTACCTTGCGGAGGACAAGCCGGTGACCATGACCAGGCGCTACCAGTCGTCCGTGTTTGGGGAGGCAAACAACTTGTACACAGGCGACGAGTACGGGGACCTGGCCAAAAGCGCCATCGCGCGGGCCGAGATGGGGACCTATGCGACGGCGAATGAGGCGCAGGCCGGCGGCTACTATTTCGTGGGCTGGGTTGAGCCTTCACAGATGGCCGACTACGAGCGCGACTACGCCTTTGACGTTTCCAACGGGACGAGCGTGGATGGCGCACCGCAGTACGTCTCCTCCTCCGTGGACAGGGCCAAGGCCTACACGCTGCAGGACGACGCGCTGGTGGAGCACGCCATGGAGCTGTACCCGGTCTACGTCCAGATGGGCAAGGTGGCCACCACTACCAACTTGTCCGCCGCGGCAAGCCCCAGCCTCAACGTCCCGGCCGATCCCACCTATACCGTCACCGCAACGGAAAACGACGGCACGCAGGCCATCCAGCTGCAGGCGGACGTGAACGAGCCTCTGCCCGGCGGCAGCGGCACCTACGAGCTGCTGCGCATGACCGTCTCCGTGGACGGCGGCGACGAGGTCGACCTGACGGGCGATGTGGCTACGGGCACATACACCTACACGCCCGTCGAGCCGGGGCACAGCTATCTGTTCACCGCGTACTACCGTCCCTATGCGGTGGTGTTCCACCAGAACGGGACGACAAAAGAGATCGTGCAGGTGTACAACCAGTACGACCCCATCCGCGACGCGCCCCTGCCGACGGTGCAGGACAGCACGCCCGAGCTGAACAGCTACCTCTTCGTCGGCTGGACGGAGCAGGTGCCCGAGAACGGGCTGTACCTGACCTATGATGCGGGCGCGGACGAGACGGTGACCTACGACAAACTGGACGCTGCCTACCGTTTCGTGGGCAACGGGACGTCGGTGAGTCACGCCATGGAGCTGTGGCCGGTGTACGTCAACATCCGCGTGGACGTCAACTCCAACATCGACGCCGAGCTGACCGACAAGGGCATCGATTTGGGCACCGTCCGCAAGGTTGACCGCTACGCCGCCGACAGCCTGCAGACGAAGGCCGTGGCCACGGAGGTGGAGGGGTACAGGTTCGTCGGCTGGTACAAGGGCATTCCCGCCGACAAGCTGGCGGACAGCTCCCAGTACACAAGCGACAAGCTCGTCTCCACGGACAGCAGCTACCGTCTCACCGGCGACTCGCCCTACGAGACGACGGTCTACACTGCGCGGTACCTGAAGGTGTGCAAGGTCGTCTACCACGACCAGGACGGCAACGTCCTTGCGACGGACTACGTCTACGAGGGCGACGACCATCCCTTCGAGAAGCAGGAGACCCTGACGGACGCAGACGGCAAGCCGATCAAGGATTCAGACGGCAAAGAGGTCACCGTGTCCGTGCCCTACTTCCCGGACGCCACCTCGGCCCTGCTCGACGGCATGACCGACCGCCAGGTGTTCGAGACGTGGCTGTGGATCAAGTCTGACGGCACGCAGGTGGAATACAAGGACTTCTGCACGGAGAACATCATCAGCGAGTGCATCCAGAAGGACGGCTCGGACAGTCGGGAGATGCACCTGTACCCGGTGGTGTGGTCGATGTCCGCGACGGACAGCAAGGGCGCTGCCTATGAAGACATGCTGTTCGGCGGCACATTCGACGAAGGCGGCGGTTCCGTCAGCGCCTACTTCAGCGGCGACGAGCCGTACCTCCAGCCGTCCATAACCGTCCACGTGGAAAAGACGGTGTGGACAGGCGCAGGCAGTGCGGCCACTGTTACCGGCAAGGGACAGGAGAAGGTCCCCGTGACGCTCTACCCCGACGATGACTCGGCGGCAAAGCTGATGGGCACGGAGAACACCGATGCGTACGGCAACGCCAAGTTCTCCGTCACCGCGGCGCTGACGATCGAGAAGAAGGGCGGCGCAGAACTGGCGGGGCAGTCCTTCCTGTTCACCGTGAAGAACAACGACTCCGACGCCGAGATCGAGGTCCCCGTTGCCTGCGAGGCCACAGAGGACGGCACCGCCGCCGGCAGCGTGACGCTGCTGCTGCCGGCCGGGACCTACTCTGTGGTAGAGGACGAGGGATGGGCGTGCCGCTACGACGCCAAATACACCGTGTCGTATGAGGCGTCGACGGCCAGCGTAGACGGCTATACCGAGAACACCGCTGTGGCGGTGTCCCCGATAGGACGCACCGGCGCAAAGGTCGCCTGCGAGAACACGGAGAAGGGCGACCTGCCCGCCTGGCTCTTCGACGGCGCGCACAAGGAGAACAACTTTGACTAGCCGGGCTGCGAAAGGAGGTGCCCCGATGGCACGCAAGGGGCAACATTTCCGGAAGAAGGAAGGTCCGGCGGCCCGGCGGCTGCGGCCCTGGCCCACGGTCTTCCTGCTGGCGCTGCTGGCCTGCGCCTCGGTGCTGGGGGTGGTCGCCTACATGCAGGCGCAATCCCACGTCGAGAACTCCTTCACCCCAGCAGAGCTGAGCGTGGAGGTGGACGAGACGTTCGAAAACAATGTGAAAGAGAACGTGACCGTGAAGAACACCGGCGATGTGCCCGCGTACATCCGCGCCGCCATCGTGGTGTGCTGGAAGGACGACGACGGGAACGTCCTGCCGGACGCTCCCGCGCTCGACACGGACTACACCATGACGATGGGCGAAGGCTGGGCTGAGGGCGGCGACGGCTACTGGTACTGCGCTGCACCGGTGGCGGTAGGGGCGTCATCTCCGACCTTGATCGTCAAATGCGCACCGACGAAGCAGACAGAGGGCAAGCACCTCTGCGTGGACATCCTCGCGCAGGGTGTGCAGGCCGAGCCCTCCGAAGCGGTCGCCACCCTGTGGGGCGCGAGCGTCGACGAAGACGGAAAGCTGACGCCTGCGATGGAGGTGAAAACGCAATGAGGAAGCACATCCCGCTGATCGCGCTCGTGTCCGCGCTGCTCGCGTTGACCATCTGCGCGCCGGCCTTCGCCGCCGGGGCGCCCACCGTGTCCTACGACGGGAAGGACGGCACGTTCGCGTTCCGGAACATAGACGAAAACGGCCTGTTCGGGGCTTTTCAGGACGTCATGCCGGGCGACGAGCGCACCACGGAGATCAAGGTCGAGATGAGGAACGTCTCGTCCACCTCGCAGCTGTACCTCCGCGCCGAGGCGGCGGAGGGCAGCGAGGCCGCATTGGAGGGGCTGACGCTGCGCGTAAGCCAGGACGGCAAGGTCCTGGACAGCGGAAGCGGAACCCGCTGCCTCGGAAACGATGTGCACCTGGGTACCTTCTCGGGCAGCGGCGAGACCACGTTGGAGGTGACGCTTTCCGTCCCGACCTCGGTGGGCAACGAGCTGGCATCGCAGATGGGCGAGCTGAAATGGGTGTTCACGGTGCAGGAGGAGGGCGGCGCCTCGCATGAGGCGACCGCTGCCTTGCCAAGGACCGGCGACGACGTGATGCTGCCGTGCCTTGTTGCCCTGTCCGCCGCTTCCGGGGCCGCCCTGATCGTCTTGGCGGGGAGGAGGCGCCGGGAAGCGTGAGGGCGCCCGAAAGGAGCATGCCCAGGCCTTCCGATGCCCGCAGCGATGCGCCTGGCATCTCGTATCATCACCCATAACCACAGCTAGAGGAACGGTGCCATCGTGGCGCCGTTCCTGTTTTTGACCCTTGTCACCCAGCTCCGGTCTCGCGCCGACGGGCGCCCACGGCAATCCGAGCACGTCCAAAGGATCATCGAGCTTGTCTCGGCTGACAACCCGATTGGAAGAAGGGCAGCGCGAGAAGGGGCTAGGATGGGGGCAGATTCCAGGCGCCGACACCAACGTTTGCGACGCTACCCTCTACGCAAGCGCAAGTTCCTTACTTTCAGGTTAGGTGCATTGCTTGTATCTCGTGGCCAATCGCTTTGGTTCGGGTGAAACCGACTCGGTTTGTCCGAGTTAACTCGCTAGCCGCACAGGGCTACGAGGGCCGTTCCCGCTACGACCATGGCGAGGCCGGCGGCGGATTTGGGCGTGAGGCGCTCCTTGAAGGCCAGGCGGGCAAAGGCGATGGAGACGAGCAGCGAGAGCTTGTCGATCTGGACCACCACGCTCACGATGCCTGCTTGGATAGCGTAGTAGTAGAACAACCATGAGGCACCGGTTGCCAAGCCGCTCGCCACAAGAAAGCTGAGCTCACGGCCCTTTACGTGTGCGGCTTGCCCCATCTTGCCCTTGGCCGCGACGATGGCCCAAGCCATCGCCAGCACCACGCAGGTTCGGACGGCGGTTGCCAGGTTGGATTCCACGCCCTCGATACCCACCTTGGCAAGCACGGACGTAAGCGCCGCGAACACGGCCGCCGCCAAGGCGTAGGCAAGCCAGGGCCCTTTGTTTTCGGTGGCTGAGCCTTTTGCGGCATTCTTTGCATCGGCGCCGAGACTAGCGTTGTCTATGGCCTTGCGAGACAAACTCGCGCCGGCGTTCCTCGCGCTAATGCCGTGGCCAGCTCCATCTATGGCCTCGCAAGGGAGACTCGCGCCGGCGGCGCTCTTCCCGGCGAGCCTGGTGGCGCGGTCAACGGGCGCGGCGGCACTTTCGTCGTTGCCCCTCGCCGCAACGGCTTCTACCGGGCTTTCATCCCCCGCGCCCTCATCGAGGCCGGGCGCGCGGCTGCTGCCCTCTCCCTTCCTCTCAATCATCATGAAGGTGCCGGCGGTTGCCAGGGCGGTTCCTACGAGCTTGAGCAGGAGGTTATTGGTCTCCCCAAATAACGCGATGGAGACGAGGACGGCCATGAGCGTGCTCGACTTGTCAATCGGCACCACCTTGTTGACGTCGCCTGCGGCAAGCGCCTTGAAGTAGCAGATCCACGACGCGCCGGTGGCCAGGCCGGAGAGCACAAGGAACAGCCATGACCTGGGCGCGATGGAGGCAATCTGCCCAAAGGAGCCGGCGACGCCCACCATGACCCAGGTGAACACCACGACCACGCAGGTGCGCAGCGCCGTGGCTACGTCGGAGTCCGTGGTCTTGATGCCGCATTTGGCGAGCACCGACACAATGCCCGCAAACAGCGCCGAGGCAAAAGCGGCGGCCGTCCAAGCTTGCATACTGCTCCTTTGCCGCAAAACCGGGATGATTCAGCTCAATTCAATCAAGCTAAAATAGTACGGAGAAAAAGAAGCAACGAAAGGAGGCTTCATGGAGAAGAAGGCAGCGTGGCGCAACGCACCAGGTCTTCTGGTCGCGCTCTGCGCCTTCGCGCTCGCGGCGGCGCTCGGTGTCACGGCGCATCCCGCGAAGGCCCTAGCAGCCGAAACCGTGGTTGCCCATACGGTCGACGCGAATGGCGCGCGCCACAACTACAGCAGCGTCAACGAGGCCAAGCAGGCCGGCTATGGCGGCGCCACCATCTACATGGACGCCGACTGGGACCTGGGCTCTAGCAGCATCGACATCGCGGACAGCAAGTCGATCACCATCGACATGTGCGGCCACAAGATCACCAGCTCGAACTCGGACGCCACGATCTACATGAACGAGCACGCGTCCGTCAAGATCATCTCGAGCGCAGACGCCCGTGAGTTCAAGTACCAGGGCTTTGACCCCTCGACCCGTAAATGGGGCGAACAGACCATTTCTACCTCTGGTTTGATCGTCAATACCGACAGGAACAGGGGCTTCCACGTTGAGGGCGATTCGAAGCTCACTCTTGAGAACATCGCCGTGGCGGGCTGCGGCGGCGGCATCATCACGGCCAAAGGCTGCACGTTGAGCCTCTCTCATACCACGGTCTGCCATAACTCTACCAACGGCGACGGCGCCGGGATCGGTCTTGGCAGCAGCTCTAAGCTCAGCATGGTTGCCTCTCACATCGAATACAACGATGGTCACCTTGGAGGCGGCGTCTTCTGCGGCGAGGGCGTGACCGTGACCATGGAAGAGGGTTCGACGGTGAGCCACAATGACGGCAGCGCCGGCGGCGGCTTCTATTTCTGGAAGTCGTGGTTCACCTTGAAATCCTCCGACGGGACGGGCGTGATTGCCGACAATAAAGCCTCTTCGAACTCAGACGGTGCCTTCACTTACAACCGATCTGGCGGCGGCATCCACGTGGACGGTACGAATGGAGAGAACCAGGGCCTGATCGAGGGTCTCACCATCTCGGGCAACTATTCCGCCCGAGACTCCGGCGGCATCGAGCTCGGCCAGCGCTGGACCACCGTGAGAAACTGCACCATCACGGGCAACTGGGCCGACTACGACGGCGGTGGCGCGTTCGTCAACGGCGGTAACAACACCTTCGAGAACTGCACCATCACGAACAACTACTGCGCCGGCAACGGTGGCAACTACGAGGGCGGCGGCATCTTCGTGAGCTATCACTACGACGTGAAGCTCAGCGGCACGTGCGTGGTTAGGGGCAACACCCGCGGCAAGAACTCCGGCAACGCCGACGACGTGTTCCTCAGCACCGTGTCCGGCGGCTCCGGCAAGGCCTACATCACGGGCAAACTCTCGGAGGGCTCGGCCGTCGGCGTGCGCACCGGCATCTCTGGCGAGCGCCGCATCGCGAAGAACTTCTCGTATCCCGCGTCAAAGGACTGCCTGTTCGCCGACCAGTACAAATACCACATCAGCTACGGCACCGACGAGGGCGGCGACGCCTGGCAGCGCAAGGGCGAGGCCGATTACACGGTTAAGGTGAACGGCGGCAGCGCCGCGAAGTACAAGGCCGGCTCGACCGCCACGGTGAGCGCGCTCGACACTGGCGCGGACAAGACCTTCTGGTACTGGAACGCCGAGGGCACCAAGGGCCTCGATTCCGCCGAGAAGTACATCAACGATTCAACCAAGTTCACCTCTGCCCTGACTTTCACGATGGCGAGAAATGACGTCGACCTCTCGGCCGTCTATGCCGATGTCGTGACCAAGGCCGCTGTTGACATCAAGACGCCCGTGGGCGGCGAGCTGCTTCCCGCAACCGCCAGCCTCTCGCGAGCCGACGGCAAGACCAGCGGCGCCGCCGGCGCGGTCTCCGCAACGATTGCCTGGTACGAAAACGTGAATGGCGAATGGGTCGCGTCTGCCGGCAGGGCTTGGCCGGGGTCTACCTATAAGGCCGTCGTCAGCGTGCCTCAGTCGATCGAGGACGGTCGCTTCTTCAGCACGGGAATCGGCGCCGCCGACATAACCGTGAAGAACGGCAAGGTCGAGTCGGCCAAGGTGGACGCCGCGACCGGCACCCTCACCGTCGAGGTTAGCCTGACGTCAACGGATGGCACCGAACCCACCGAAGAGGATGGCGTGGTTGCCGTCCAGCTCGAAAAGCAGGGCCTCGTGGACGACGACGATGAGGACGAGGCACTGCTCGCCCTCGCCGACGACGGCCAGGACGGCGGCTCCAAGTCACTTGGCCAGCTGGAGGTTAAGTACACCTACAACGACGCGTCCGACAATGTGACCATCACGGCCCCGCACATCGAGGGCTACAACTTCTGCTACTGGGATGCGCGCTCTGGGTGGACGCGCGACGACGTCGAAGGCTATATTGTCGTCCCCGTCTCTGACCTGAAGGACATCAACAGCTTGACTGCCGTGTATACCCCGGTGATCACCGAGCTCGAGGTGGGCCTTAACGCGCCCGTGGCCAACGGGAAGCTGGACACCTCGTGCACGTCCTTCACGGCGGACTGCTACGACAACACTCACCTTGACTTCGCCGACCTTCTTGGAAAGGACGATGACTTCGCGCTGACGTGGTCGCCCGAGAGCGAGAGCGGAAAGGCCGATTACTCCACGACCTACACCGCCATGATTGAGGTCTTCAGCGGAGGTGCCGAATACCTCTCTCAGGTAGAGAGTGTCGTCAGCCCCAACGCCTCAATCAAGACCGCCAACGGCGCCAAGGCCACCGCGGCCGTCTTTACCGTTGTGGACGACAGCCTCTACCTCTGCGTGACCTTCCCGGCGACCCCCGACGTTAAGGTCACGGGCGTCGAGCTGCCCGCTGACGTCGAGCTCACCTTCAGCGAGGCGGCGGCCTACGCGGCCGAGCAGGCATCGCATCCCGATACGCTCTGTTGGCCGCTTGCTGGGACCGTCTCCGTGATGTTGGAGAACGAAGAGGTCATCGACGGCGACGTCATCTGGGAGATTCCTGACGGCTTTAACGCCGAGGCCACGGCCGCGCAGGAGATCCCCGTGCGCGGCAGGGTCCGCATCGCCTATCCCGGCGAGGTCGACGAGAGCGAGGTCACCCTCGATGTCTCCGCGACCATCAAGGTCGCCGCGCCCGAGAAGGGCGAGGACGATAAGAAGGACAACGAACCCGTGAACCCCGGTGACAAGACGGACGACGACAAGTCCGACGAGTCCGACAAGACCGACGGCGACGATGAGTCCGGCAAGCCCGACGAGTCCGGCAAGCCCAAGGCCCTCCCGTCCACGGGTGATGCCACCTTCACGGCCGCCGCCGCGCTTCTCGCGGCCTCGGCCGTCTGCCTGGTCGCCGCGCACATCATGCGTCGCAACCAGCGCTAAGCCCAAAGCTCCACCGGGCACCATCAGCCCCGCGGAAGGTCGAAAACCGGCCTTCCGCGGGGCTTCTTCATGTCTCGATGGGAAAGTTCCTGCATGGCAGCTGAAAGGGAGGGATAAAGGCCTGAAGGCGCTAAACTGGCCATAACGCAAAGAAGCAACGAAGGGAGGCTTCATGGAGAAGAAGGCAGTGTGGCGTAGCGCGCCAGGTCTTCTGGTCGCGCTCTGCGCCTTCGTGCTCGCGGCGACGCTTGGTGTCACGACGTACCCGGTGACGGCCACAGCAGCCGAAACCGTGGTTGCCCATACGGTCGACGCGAACGGCGCGCGCCACGACTACAGCAGCGTCAACGAGGCCAAGCAGGCCGGCTACGGCGGCGCCACCATCTACATGGACGCCGACTGGGACCTGGGCTCGAACAAACTCGAGATCGCCGACAGCAAGTCGATCACCATCGACATGTGCGGCCACAAGATCACCAGCTCGAACAAGGGCGCCACGATTTATCTGAATGAGCATGCGTCCGTCAAGATCACCTCGAGTGGGGTCGAGCGTGAGTTCAAGTACCAAGGCTTTGACGCCACGACCTACAAACGGAGCGAGCACACCGTTTCCACTTCCGGTCTGATCGTTAACACATCGGATGGCGCCGGCATTCACCTGGAGGCCGGGGGGAGCCTCACCCTCGAGAAGATCGCTGTGGTTGGCTGCGGCGGAGGCGGCATCGGCGCCAGCAAAAGCTGCACGGTAAGCATTTCCCATGTTTCGGTTTGCCACAACTATTTACACGACGAGGGCGCTGGCATCCACATCGGGCCAAATTCCAAGCTCAGCATGGTCGCCTCCCACGTCGACGACAACCTTGGCAACTATGGCGGTGGCGTCTTCTGCAGTGATCACGTGACCGTAACCATGGAAGAGGGTTCGACCGTGAGCCGCAACTGGGCCTGCGTCGGCGGCGGCATCTATTTCTGGGGGTCGTTCTTCATCCTGAAGTCCACCGACGGGACGGGCGTGATCGCCGATAACTCATGCTATGGGAAG
>CAVJWS010000047.1:0-15665 GCA_963653485.1 Prevotella sp. CAG:279 | reverse complement strand
AGTTCGACTACGGCATGGAGCAGCTCTTCAAGCTGCGCCAGACCGAGGGCAACCTCCCCTTCGTCTGCTGTAACTTCTTGGACAGAAACGGCGAACGCGTCTATGACGCCTACCGCGTCCTGGAATATCAGACCAGCGTGGGAGTTGTGCGCATCGGCTACGTGGGCGTGCTCACGCCCTCCACCATCACCGCGTCCATACCCGCGAGCTTCAAGGACGAGGACGGCAACTTCGTCTACAGCTTTTGCGGGGACGCGAGCGGCCGGGAGCTCTACGACGCCATTCAGGCGGCCGTGGACGAGGCGCGCAGCGCCGGCCGGGCCGACTACGTGGTGCTCGTCGGCCATCTTGGCCAGACGGGCTCCGTCGACCGTTGGAGGAGCGACACCGTGGTGGCCAACACCACGGGCATCGATGCCGTCATCGACGGCCACAGCCACGAGATGTACGTGCAGAAGGTGGCCAACAAGAACGGCCAGGACGTCTGCATCGTCCAGACGGGGACCAAGTTCGTGAGCTTCGGCCGCATCGAGATTGACCCGTCAAAGGGCACGGCCATGGCCTCCCTGGACGCCTCGGGCGTGGGCGGCCAGCTCATTACCAAGTGGGATGGCGAGGATACTGCGGTGGGCGCGCTCGTGGACAAGCTTGAGGCCGAGCTTGAGGACAAGAAGAACTCGCCGGTGGGCACCTCCGAGGTCTTCCTGCGCGCCTATGACGACGACAAGAGCTGGGCGGTCCGCAAGCGCGAGACCAACCTCGCAGATTTCGTGACCGACGCCTTCTTCTACCACGCCGCCAACTGCGGCGGCACCTACGACTTTGCCATCGTGAACTCCGGTGGCATCAGGGAAGACATCAAGAAGGGCACGGTGACCTACGGCAACATCGTGGCGCTGGCGCCCTATATGAACCAGCTCTGCGGACTTGAGGTCACGGGGCAGCACATCCTCAACATGCTCGAGGTCGGCGTGGCGCAGCTGCCCGAGGCGCACGGAAGCTTCTTGCATGTGAGCGAGGGCGCAAGCTATACGGTCCGCATCGACATCCCCACCCCGGTGGTGCTCAACGAGGACCGCTCCGCCGTCGTGGGCTTTGAGGGCGAGCGCCGCGTCAAGCACGTCAAGATCGACGGCAAAGAGATCGACCCCAAGGCCACCTACAGGCTGCTTTCCAGCAACTACATCCTCATCGACGGCGGCAACAGGATGCCCATCCCCGAAAACGCCGCCGACGCCGAGCTTCTGGGCGTGGACACCGAGGCCATCATCGACTACCTGCAGACGAACCTGAAGGGCGTCATTGGCCAGGAGTACGCCAACGAGAACGGCCAAGGCCGCATCATAATCCTCGACCACGAGGAGGATGACGAGCGGGGCGGCGGCTCCGGTGGTGGCTCCGGCGAGGGAGATGGTTCTGGTGACGGAAGCGGCTCCGGCGGGGGCGACGGTTCTGGTGGCGCAGGCGGCTCCGGCAACGGGGGCTCGGACGTCAAGAAGCCTACCGAGGGCCTGCCCCAGACCGGCGACGCCACGGGTATGGCGGCCGTTGCGGCCGGCCTTGCCGGGGTGGCGGCCATTGCTACGGCAGCTGGCCTGACGGATTGCTAATTCGGTGATTTACCTGCGCAGATATGAAAAGGTGGCGAAACGCTGCCGAGTGTCAGAGGAGCTCACATGACCTTGCCCTGGAACAACGACCGCCGCAGCCATGGACGCTCGGCGCTTCCCAAGCTGCTGGTCCTGGCGCTTTCGGCGCTGCTTGTGCTTTCGGGCCTTCCCGCCGCCGCGCTAGCCGAGGCCTACGAGGGCTCATCGCAAGAGAGCGAGGCGCCCAGCTGGCCCGAGAACATAGACGAGCTGCTTGGGGCCGGTGACTACGTCGAGGGCGAGGCCCTGGCCATCGTGAGCGAGGCGGCGCAGGCCGCGCTCTCCTCGCTAGACGATGACGAGGCGGGTTCGGCGCAGGGCAACGCGGATGACCTGCTCGCCGGTGGCGAGGAACTCTTCGAGGCCTCCGAGGCTTCCGCTTCCCTCGTGCTCGACGGTGAGGAGTCCGAGGCCCTCGCAGCCTCTGAGCTGGGATTGGACGATGGGGCTGATTCCGCAGACGGCGAGACGGACGGCGACGCGTCCGACGAGCCGGCCGTGCAGGTCGTGCTGGTCCGCAAAGAGGGCTCGAGCACCAAGGAGCTGCTCGAGCAGCTTGCCGAGGACTCCCGCGTGGTCTATGCCGAGCCCAACTACACCTGGCAGGTCTCTGACGACGGCGACGGTTCCACCGATGCCGCGGCGGCCAACGAGGGCTCTACGGCAAACGGCGCGGCTGCCGGCAACGATGCGTCCGTCAGCGTCGAGGGGACCGACGGCGCCGCCTCTACCACCAGCGTCGAGGCGGCCGCCGACGGCCTTGTCACTGCCGCTGGCCAGGCGGCCTCCAATTCGGCCGACGGGGGCGAGCAGGGCGAGGGTTCCGGGGACGGTGAGGACGGCGCCTCGGACAGGGGCGTCATATCCTCCTTCGCCCCGGCTGCGGCCACCCAGGTCAGCGCCAGCGACATGCCCGACCTCACCAAGTTCCAGTGGAGCTTGAGCGACGATGACGCCAACCTGCTCGCGGGCGTGCGCGGCGATGACGCGGACATCAACGAATCCGGCTGGAACACGAACGAGGAAAACGCCGGCGGCATCGTCTGCGTCATGGATACGGGCATCGACGACACCCACCCCGACCTCGCCGGTAACATGGCCGACCTTTCCGGCGTGGCCGCGAGCATCGGCGGCGGCGCGCACGGCATCAACCTCACCACCGAGAACGACGGGGACCCCGCAAACGTCATGGACCTGATGAGCCACGGCACCCACGTGGCCGGCATCATCGCCGCCCAATGGGACGGCCATGGCACGAGTGGTGCCGCCAACGGCGCCAAGCTCATGTCCGTCAAGGTCGGCTACGAGACCGGCTCGATTGACCTGAGCGCCTGCATCGAGGGCTATGCCTACCTCGTCCGCGCCCTCGACGCGGGCGTTGACATCCGCGTCATCAACAACTCCTGGGGCGCGCCTGCCACCAGCGTCTCCGTCAACCTCGCGGCGACCGAGGTCGGCCGCAAGGGCGCCGTCTCGGTCTTCGCCTCGGGCAACGACGCCAAGAACATCGATTCCAGCGCCTATACGGGGACCGGTGCCGCGACGAGCCCCTACGTCGTCGTGGTGGACTCCGCCAACCCCAGCGGCCTGCCCTCGTCGTTTAGCAACTACGGCGCGGAGAAGACCGACCTGTTCTCTCCGGGCGCCATGATCATGAGCACCATCAACCAGAAGAACTCGAGCTATATGCCCTCGGTGGTGAACTCACTTGGCGCCAACGCCGCCTACGACAGCTTTGACGGCACAAGTTCGAGCGGCTCCGTCGAGGCCTATGCAGGCTTTGGCGCCGAGGCCATGAGCTCCGAGAACAGGATCGACGGCGCAGACGCGTCCAGCAGCTACCACTTTGACGAATCCGGCTCGCTTGCCGTCACGGGCAAGCAGCTCAAGAGCGCAGACCAGGGCCCCTTGGGAGACTCCAAGCACCGCTATGCCGTGACGCTCAAGATTCCCGTTAAGAAGAGTGACCTTTCCAAGGCGGCCCTCTTTGGCTTTGCCACCTGCTCGGGCAACACCTTGTACCCCGTGGTCTCCACCTCGCTCGAGACCGTGGGCGCAGACGGTCAGGTGGCTATGGCCTCCGGCGACCAGACCACGCGCGCGGCCAACGCCATCGGCTGGTCAAACTGCACCGTCAACCTCAAGAACAGCTGCGGGAGCGCGGAGCTGGTGTGGCACCAGGACGGCTCGAGCGACGCTGACAGCGGCTATGTGCTGGTCTCGCTCATGTTCCAGAACCAGGGCGACGAACCCACCGATGACGAGAAGGTCTATATCGATTGCGTGGGCCTGGGAAGCACCACCGTTCCCTACGCCCTCATGAGCGGCACGTCCATGGCCTCGCCCCTGGCGGCCGGCGCCGCTGCCGTTTGCTCGGAACATGTCAATCGCAGCCTGCCTGCGAGCGAGCGCGCGCTCGAGCTCGTCTCCCTGCTCAAGAGCTGCGTTACCGAAAAGGATGAGTTTGAGGGAAAGTGCAGCTCAAACGGCGTGCTCGACCTCTCCAAGCTGCAGGATCGCAGTGCGGCCCAGCCCGTCATCAGCGAGCTGGCGCTTGAGGAGACGGATTCGCAGAACTACATAACCATCGCCGGCAGCAACTTTGGCGAGAAGGCCGGCACGGTGAGCGTTGGCGGCTACGGGGCCGAGGTCGTGAGCTGGGGCGCCGCGTCTGTGAAGGTGAAGGTTCCCGAGCAGCTCACCTCCGGCAAGCGTGAGGTCACGCTCACCACGAGCGAGGGCCGTTCCTGCCGCAAGTCTATGGTGGTGCGCTTCGTCACCAACGTGCCGGCGGCCGACGTGCCCCTCTACGAGCAGACCGTCTCGCTTGAGGGCGCGGACTTTGCGAACGGGGTCTATACCACCCAGCTCATTGGCCTGGACAACTACATCTATGCCTTCCCGCAGGTCAAGATGCTGTCGGACGGGGGAAGCGACAAGCTTTCCTTCCGCGAGCTCTGGCGCTATGACACCAAGACCGGTGCCTGGGAGGACATGGGCGAGCTCCCCTCGCTTGAAAAGTTGGACGATGAGTCCCCGAACGCCAGGCACTACGGCTCGGTGAGCCTGGCCTTGTGGGAGGGCAAGATCTTGATGCTCGCCCGCGGCGCGGACGATAGCCTCACCGAGCAGGGCCTCTTCCGCTACGACCCCGCCACCAAGAGTTGGGAGCAGCTCGACGAGGTGGGGAAGAACATCCCCTTTGGCGCCTCCATCGTCAATGCCGACGGGACCATCGTGGCCGTTGGCGGCAGCAAGGACGTCGTGTGCGAGGAGGACTTTGACATCGAGAGCTCGCTTGAGGGCGACAACATCGCCACGGTGAACATGGAGACCGGCGAGGTTGCGGTGGTTGGCTCCCTGGTGGCCGCACGCAACAACTTCCACATCGAGAAGGGCGAGGTCATTCAGGCCGTCGCGAGCGGCAGCACCATCTATGTCGGCGGCGGCGTGCAGATGAAGGCGGGCAAGCTCGTGACCGCCGACCTGCCGGCCGAGCGTCTGGTGAAGCAGGCCGACGGCACCTACAAGGCCGAGAGCCTCAAGGACGTCCTGCCCGCCACCCACTATTGGCACGACTACTCCTTCGGTCTTGCCGCGGGCACCGACGGCGCCGCCTTTGCCGCGCTCAAGGTGACCGAGGGCGACGAGGATACGTATACCGTGGCCAACGGCGCTGGCACCTCCGCCGCGCTTGGCAAGAAGGCCGCCGACACGCCGCTTGCCTTCGCCACCGCCCTTGCCTACCACGGCAAGCTCTACGTCATGGGCGTGGACGAGTTCAACGGCGGCGTTTCGGTGATGCGCGCGACCTCGTTCAGCACGCCGGCCCACCCGGCGGGCGAGGTTAGCGAGCCCGAGCCGGATCCCGAGACCGAGCCTGAGCCGAGTCCCACGCCCACGCCGAGCCCCACGCCCACGCCGACGCCGGCGAGCGGCGAGGCTGACGGTGCGGCCCGCCTGCCGCAGACGGGCGACCCCACGGACGGGTTCGTGCCAATCGCGCTGGCCACGGCCGCGGTGGTCCTCATCGCGCTCGCCATCGTCCTGCGCATGAGGGGCAAGGGAAAGAAATAGACGCTGTCGGGCGCAGGCGCGGCACGGGTGCGAAACTTTCGTGGCATCCGCGGCCCGTATGGAAATAGCCGACCTAAACAAGAAGGGCCGCAGAGCTAGGAATCCCAGCTCTGCGGCCCTGTTTCGTCGCATATGCCATCCGCCGTAGTGGCCGCCTGACGGCCCCTAGGCCAGCAGCTCGTTCATGAAGCCCTTCATGAACTCGGGGTCGGCGAGCTTCATGAACTTGCGGGCGAGCTTGGTCTTGGTCTTGATGGGCAAAAGCCCCACGGCAGCCCCCAATCTATTATCCGGCGTAGAACTCCGAGGTCACGCCCTGGGTCTCGATGAGGATGGAGTTCTGGTTGAGCGCGGTGCGGACCTCGTCGGCAATCTGGTGAACCTGCTCGAGGGTGATGTCCTCGAGGGTGCACTGGATGCTCTGCTCGGTCGTGATCTCACCGGAGTCGTCCTTCCAGTAGCCGGTGGCCTCGGCCAGGGTGCAACCGCCGGTGTAGCGCGTGCAGATCTCGGTCACCTTTGCCACGCACTCGTCGTAGGGAATCTCCTGCTTGTAGGTGTCCTTGTCGTTGGTACCGATGTAGAGCACGTACTTGGTCTGCTCCTCGCCGGTTGTGGCATCGGCGGCCCCGCTGGTCGCGGCGTCGTCGGCCCCGCTGGTCGCGGCCTGCTCGGTGGCCGTGGCGGTGCCGCCGGCGTTCATCTGCGCGCTCAGCAGGTAGCCGCTGAGGCCCAGGTTCACGACGAGAAAGATCGCAAGCACGATGACGGCCGTCTTAAGACGGCTCACCTGGCTGTTCTGTTCGTTCTGGTTCTGCTCCATGGCAAAAGGTCCTTCCGTTGGTCCCAAATCCGACAGTCCATTATAGGATCGCCCCAGCGTGCCCCAACGTCCTACGCTTGCGCACTCAGCAGCCCACGGGAGGGCAAGCGCCTTACTCGCTCATGTCCTCGCGGGTCTCCGCCGTGTTCGTGCTGCGCTCTGCCACGTCCTCGCGGGCCTCTGCCTCGTTCGCCTTGCGCTCGGCTACGCAGGCGCTGACGGTTTGGATGAGCTTGGTGATGTCGATGGGCTTGGGCAGGTGCGAGTTCATGCCGGCGTCGAGGCACTTCTGCGCGTCCTCGGCAAATGCGTTGGCCGTGGTGGCGATGATGGGCACGTTCGCAGCGTCCGCACGCTCGAGCCTACGGATGGCCTGGGTGGCGTCGAGTCCGTTCATCACCGGCATCATCATGTCCATGAGGATGGCGTCGATGGAGCCAGGCTCGCTGCCCTCAAAGGCCTCAACGGCAGCCTTGCCGTTGGCGGCGGTGAGCACCATGGCGCCCTGGTCTTCCATGAGGGTCTTGGCAATCTCGGTGTTGAGTTCGTTGTCCTCCACCAGCAAGATGGTGAGGCCGTCGATGCTCGCCTCAACCTTCTGCTCGAGCTGCGAGGCCTCCGGCGCAGGCGCGACGTCAAAGGGGATTGTCACGACAAAGGTGGTGCCCTCGCCCTTTACGCTGCTGACCTCGATGGTTCCGTCCATGCGGTCCACGAGCTTCTTCACGATTGACATGCCCAGCCCCGTGCCCTGGTAGCTCGTGCGGGGTGCCGTGCGGTCGTCCTCCTGGGTGAACGGCTCAAAGATGCGCGTGAGGTACTCGGGGCTCATGCCGATGCCGGTGTCCGAGATGGTCCAGCGGTAGACCACCCTCTTGCTGTTGTGGGAGAGGCACTCCGTTGAGGTGGTGATGCTGCCGCCCGGCTTGTTGTACTTGATGCAGTTGCTGTAGATGTTGAGGAAGATCTGGCGCAAGTGCAGCGGGCTCGCGTACACGTAGCGCACGGGAATATCGAGCTTGCCCAGCTTGTGCGTCTGACCCTCGAGCGAGATCTTGGTCTGCATGATGGAGCTGATGGTGCGTGAGTTCTCCATGAGGTCGCAGGGCTCAAAGACGAGCTCGATTTCGTCATCCTCGAGCTTGCTCATCTCGAGCACGTCGTTGATGAGGCTCAGCAGGTGGTCTGCCGCCACGCGCATCTTGTCTTGGTTCTCTCGGACGAGCTCGATATCGTCGGCGTGGGCCTTGTTAATCTCGAGCAGGCCGATGATGCCGTTGAGCGGCGTGCGGATGTCGTGGCTCATGCGGCTTAGGAAGTTGGACTTCGCGGAGTTGGCGCGGTCCGCCTCACGCTCCGCCTGCACGGCCTGCTTGAGCCTGGCCATCTGAAAGAGGTAGAGGTAGAACAGCGTGCCGTAGACGATGGCCGTACGGCCGATGTTCTCGACGTCATACACGGTCTCGGCAATGAGCGAGACGCCGATATAGACCACGATGAGCAGCATGAGCCCAAAGTCAAAGTAGCGCGCGAGGACCTTCTGGCGCACCACGCACACCAGGATGAGCATGTAGATGCCCACGGCCACCATGGGCAGGTAGCCCAGGGGACCGCGGTGGAAGATGTTGGCGTCGTCGTAGTAGTAGGCGATGTTGCAGAACAGGACCGAGAACGACAACACGAAGTTGATGGCGTTGGGCGTGTACAGTAGGAAGTTCTGAAGCGGCGTTCGCTTCTTGGGCGCCATCATGAGAACGAGCAGCATGAGGATGAAGGGGCGCGCAAAGTAGCCGATGCCGCTGCAGACGCCTCTCCAGATGACGTAGTGGTCAAGCGTGCTCAGCCAGACCTCGAGGTCGCCGGCGAGCAGCTCGAGGGCCTCGGTGAATATCACGGCGTAGAACAGGCGGCGCGAACGCTCGTCGAGCACCTGGTTGCGGTTGTTCAGCAAGAACAGGAAGCACAGGCCAAAGGCGGGCGCCAGGTTGGTAAGCCAAAACTGGTCGAGTTCCATGCGCACCTCCTGCCAAATCCCTATCGATACGTGCATCGCAGTATATTACGCGGGAGAGCGGTGGGGTAGGCTTGAAAATAACCCGCCGGGTAGGTGGAAATGCCCTACGAGCTGCACAAACGTATGCGATTGTGGCTAGCTGGCGCCTAGCACCTGACGCCCGGCATCCGGCGCCGTATGGCTGGCTCCCAGCGCCTGGCTCCCAGCGCTCAGCGCCTAGCCCCTACCACCAGGGGAGCTTGGAGATGTTCTCGCGGATGTGGTCGCAACTGGCGTGGAAGCCCTGCTCCTCGGTCTCTGACAGGTTGGGGGCGAAGACCATCTCCACACCCTCGGCGCCAACGAGGCAAGGCAGCGAGGTGAAGATGCCCTCCTCGCCGTACTGGCCGGTCATGAGGGTGGACACGTTGATGACTGCGTGCTCGTTGTGCAGGACGGCGGCGCAGATGCGTGCCGCGCAGTTGGCGATGGCGTACTCAGTGCACTGCTTTCCCTCGTAGACCACGTAGCCGCCCTTCTTGGCGCGTTCCTCGACCTCGGCCTGGTCAAAGCCGAACTTCTCGGGGTTCTCCTCGGCGAGCTTCTTGATGGTCTTGCTGGCGATGGCGGCCGACTTCCAGGCGGCGATCTGGCTAAAGCCGTGCTCACCGATGACGTGGGCGTGGATGGACTTGGGGCTTACGCCGGTGACCTTGGAGATTTCGGCGCGCAGGCGGGCCGAGTCAAGCCCACAGCCGGTGCCGATGATCTTGGAGGGGTTGTAGCCGGTGAGGTGCCAGATGGCGGTGCAGACCACGTCGCAAGGGTTGGCGACGTTGACGAGGATACCCTCGAAGCCGCCGCCCACGATGGTCTCGGCAAAGGTACGGGCCGAGTCAGTGGTGTTGAACAGCTCGCCGTCGCGGTTGGTGGCCGCGAGCGAGACGTTGCCCGCGCAGTTGACGATGATGTCGCAACCGGCGAGGTCCTCGTAGCGGTTGGAGCAGTTGACGATGCGCGTGTTGTAGGGCACGAAGCTGATGGAGTCGATGAGGTCCTGGGCCTCGGCGACGACCTTCTTGTCGTTGGTGCCAACAAAGTAGAGCTCGTCGGCGATGCCCTGGAGCAGCAGGCTGTTTGCCACGTGGGCTCCCACGTGCCCGAGGCCGATGATGCCGATCTTGCGCTGAGTGGACATGGGGGCTCCCTTCCATGCGGTCGTTTCCGCTCATCTTTTACCCAACGAGGGCCCGAAGAGCCCGGGGACGGACAGATTGAACCTGCCCGTAACGAAAATACTCGCGAGGGCTGGTTACCTACGGCGACGAAGGCCGGTTGCCAGGGCTGCCACGCCCGAGACTAATGCGCCAGCGAGCGGGGCCACCGTCACGAGGTCGCCGGTCTGGGGCAGGCTCTGGGGCTGGTCTGTACCCTTGCCGCCCTTGCCGCCGTCGCCCGGTTGCTCGTTGCCCTTGCCGCCATCGCCTTCGTTTCCTCCGTCTTCGGTGCCGGAGTGGTCGTCCTCATCGCCGGAGCCCTCGTGCTCGTCTCCGCTTCCGTCTCCGGAGTGGTCGCCGTCGTCTTCCTCGTCGTCCTTGCCCTTGTCCTGCGACTTGGTGCCGGGCTTGAAGACGCTCGTGTCCAGGGCCGCGATGCTGGCGTCAACGTCGGCCTGGCTGGGCGTGGTTGCCGCGGGGCTGGTTGCGTACTTGTCACCAGCGGCGGCAAGTTGCTTGCGGGCGGCATCGAGCGCAGCAACGTACTTGTCGCGCTCGGTCTGCGTGAGCCAGGTCTTGCCCGGCTCCACGTCCGTGCCGTCCGTGCTTACGCGGGCGGCGGCGAGGGCGGCCTGGCCCGCCTCGACCTTGCTTGAAAGCCCGGTTAGCGACTCGACGCTCGCCCAGTCCTTTGTGGTGTAGAAGGCCTTGATGGAGAAGTTGTCGGCGACGTAGCCCCTGCCGGTCAAGCCGGTTTCGGGGATGAGGGCCGCCCAATCGCTCCAAGCGCCACTGTTTTCGTCGGATGTGTAGAGCCAGCTTTCCCCTTCGTTTACCTTGGATTCATAGTGACCGTTCTGGGCGTTGCGGACGCCCTCCTCGACTTTTGGCAGGACGGTTTCTGCATAGAAGGACGCCCACTCGTCGGTTTGCAGGTATTGCAAGACGTAGGCGAGCGCCTCGGCCTTGGCCTCTTCTGTTGATTTGCCTTCGTCAAGTAGGGCCTGGTACTTGTTCCTGCGAAAAACGTCGAGGTACGTGAGCTGGTAGTAGGAGTCCAGCTGTTCACGGTAGCTCTTAAGCTCATCTTCGGTGAGCTGCCTTGCGTTGAGGGAGGCGTTTACGTAGTAGAAGCCGTCGGTCTTGCATTGCTGGGTCACGACCACGGCATAGCGCTGACCTGCGCGCATGGAGAGCTGTTCGCCTTCGCTGAGCGTGCGGCGGTGGTAGCCGCCATATTCGTAGTCTGCCGTCACGGTGCGGGCGAGGGTGCCGTCTTCGGGGTTCTCGGTGTCCGCGTCGAGCAGATAGATTTCGTAGGTGACGGCGGTGCTGGGCACCGTGGTCATGCAAGAGACGGCGGTGAGGGTGCGGTCCTCGGTCGCAGTGAACACGTTGGCGCTGCTCCACTTGTTTTGGTCCGCGAGGGCGTACGACTTAACCCGTGGCAGGTAGTCGTACTGGTCGATGCCGTCGCTTTCGCCGTCGGTCGTGGCTTCGAAATCGAAGGTCTCGTAGCGTTGGAGGCTTCGGTCGTAGTACGAAATCCAGAAGTAGCCCGTGTGGTTTCCGTCCTCGTCGGTGAGGCCCCAGTCGTCCTTGTAGTTGGGGAAGTCCTCGGTCTCGGCACCCCAGCTGTTCTTGACGAGCCAGGCACCGTCACCTTCGGGCTGGTGGAAGTTGCTGAGGAAGTTGTCCTTGGAGTAGGTGTCGTCCCAGCCCACGATGGTCACGGCGTGGTTGGCGTTGATATCGTCGTAGGTGAAGTGGGCCCACGTGTTGGGGTTGATGTACTTGTGGCTGTCTTCGTCTTCGGGCTTTGAGGTGTCCGCGTGGAAGGACACCGTGACGGCTCGGCCCTGGGTGAGCTGGTTCTTTACGGCGTTCACGCCCTCTTGGCTAAGGCCCGCCCAGTCGCCGTCGGAGTCAAGGATGCGGGTGTCGGGCAGGATGTAGCTCTCCTTGAGGGTGTACTCGCTCTTGTTTCTTAGGTCTGAGCCGAGCGACCAGGTGGCGGGCGTGGTGCCGTCGCCCAAGGTCTTGGAATAGCAGGAGCGGGTGACCGTGTAGCCCTGGGCCTCGAGCTTCTCTATCTCGTCCTCCGTGAGCGACTTCTCCTCGGTCTCGTCCTCGCCCGCCTTGCTCACCACACAGCTGATGTAGCCCTCGTCGTTTTGATAGGGCGCCTCGTCCTCCGAGATGGGGCCGCAGCCCGATGAGAACAGCGAGGTGGCATAGGCAATCTGGCCGCCGATGTCAAAGACGGCGTTGGGGTCGGTGCCGTCGGTGTGGTAGCCCTCGCCGGCTTGGGCCTCGCCCACCTGGTCTTCCGTGACGGCCGTGTAGGTAAACCAGGCAACTTGGCGCTCGGAGAGGTCGAGGTCGCCGCTCGCGGCGCCCGAGTTGAGGATGCTCGTCTCGGCCGCTGAGATGGAGGCGAAGGCCCAGCAGCTGCCCCAGGGGTTCTGGCGCTTCACCGAGGTGACGGTGCCTTGGCTGCGCAGGTCAAACTTCTCGGCATAGGTGTTGTCCGCGAGTGCCATGGCGCCGTCGGGCGAGGAGTAGGGAGAGTAGCTCGGGTCGCTGATGGCCCGTTCGAGGGCCTCGCGAAGCTGCGTGACGGTCTGGTCACTGGCAAGCGCCGGCGCGGGCGAGGCGAGCGTGGCCGCGAGCGCAAGGGCAAGGCAGCCCAGCGCCGCCGCAGCGTGCGCAAAGTGGGCGTGGCGTGGGCGTGCGTGTTCGGACGTGTGCTCGGTTCGCATGCGCGTCTCCTCGTCTAGTGGCAGGCAGACTTTAAATATAGGGCCTGCGCTGGCAGATTGCGTTAAGGAATGGGCGTAAGTGCAAAACGGGGAGGCGACATCGATGGAATGGGTGCGAGCGCAAAACAAAGGAGGGCGACATCGCTGCCGCCCTCCTTGGGTCTTGCTATCTGACGGTGCCTAGCCCCTGGGGCTTGCCGCGCTGCATCCTAGGCCGCGAGCGTCCTCAGCTTTCGGCCGCCGGCAAAGACGAGCCAACCGGCAAGGCCTGCGCCCACGATGAGGAGGCCGAGCAGGGCGTCGTCTGCCATGGCGGCGCTGTCGCCCAGGTTGAACAGGGCGCCACCCTCGAGCAGGTTGGCCGCCTCGTCCACGCACCACATGAGCGCGGCGCCCGCGTAGGCCAGGGCAAGCGTGCCTACGCGCATCTCGCGTGCGGCGGGGGAGAGACGCCAGGCGGCGGCTGCCAGGGCAGCGGCGATGGCGGTGAGGACGAGCGTCATGCTAGGCCTCGTTCGCCGCAGCGGCGCCGGCGTGCTTCACAACGGCGTCGGCCACCAGGCAGGCGAGCGCCCAGACGCAGGTGACGAGCACGCACATGCCCACGCCCACGGTGGACATCTCGTAGAGCATCTCGGCCGTGTCAGCTGCGTTGGTCATGGCCGTGAGGAAGGGCGCGTGCAGCACCACCTCGCCGTGCCAGACGTGCTCGATGCACAGCAGGGCGACGCCGCCCCACAGCATCGAGGCGAGCCAGCCAAGCTTGCGGGTGAGGCAGAAGCCCTGCTCGTGGGCATCGGTGAGCTGGTTGCCCTTGGCGTCAACCACGCCCTTCTCCATCTCGCGCTTCTTCACGACGTGGCGCACGCCGCTCACGGCGACGGCCTCAGCCCCTCCAACGACAAAACAAGCCATGTGTCCTCCAGTCATCTTCGGCGCCAGGCGCCGGCTTTTCCTTCTGCGTGCTAATGCAAACAACGACCAATATTGGCATATGGGCACGTTATTCGCGGCGGCAATTCAGTAAACGGGGTTGTGCTAGAAGCTACCGAAGACGCTGCAGCCGTTGCGGCCGTGCTCCTTGGTGTGGTAGAGCGCCGCGTCGGCGTCCTTGTAGATGTCTGCCGCTGCGCCCTCGCGGTCGGCAAAGGCCACGCCCACGCTGAGCGAGACGGGCGGCAGGCCGTCGGTGGGGTTCATGAGCTGCTCGTTTATGGCCTGCGTCTTCTCCTCGATGGTGTAGGCCAAGTCGCTGGTCATCTCCACCATGATGATGGCGAACTCGTCGCCGCCGGTGCGGCAGACGTGGTCGATGCTGCGGTAGGTGGTGCTCAGCAGGTTGGAGACCTTCTGCAAGATTTTGTCGCCCGTGGCGTGGCCGTAGGTGTCGTTGACCTGCTTGAAGGTGTCGACATCGGCCAGGATGAGCGCAAAGTCATGGGAGCCGTCGTCAAAGAGCTCGAGCATGCGGTCAAAGGAGCGGCGGTTGAGCAGGTTGGTGAGGCCGTCGTGCTCGGCCTGGTGGCGGATGAGCAGCAGGTTGTCCTCGTTCTCCTGGTAGACGCGGTTGTAGGTCCTGGCGAGGCTCTGCAGCTCCTCGGCGCCGATGACGGGGAATATCTCGCCGCGCTGGATGCTCTCGTTGTAGCTGATGAGGGGGTTGACGATGAGGTGGCGCATGACGGCGCAGGAGGCCAGCGTCATCACGGCGAAGACGGCGACGATGACCTCGCTCTTTGAGTAGACGTCCTTGAAGACGTCGGTGGCGTGGTTCTGCGCGTTTTCGGTCTGCGTGATGAGGGAGGACGAGCAGCGCTCGACGCTGTCGGAAATCTCCTCGTAGACGCCCTCGTACTGGTCAGTGGTGATGAGGGCGATGGCGCGGTTGTACTTGTCTTGCGCGGAAAGGGCGCTTTCCGCCTCGGTGAGCTCAAACTCGCGTACGCATTCGGGCCAGGTGGCTGGGTCGCTTCCGGCCGACTCGAGCGAGAGGCGCATGGCGCGCAGCTCGGTGTCTTCGAGGGCGTAGGAGCGCTTGATGGCGGCCTCGAGCGAGTTGAAGGCGTCGGTGCCGTCAAAGCGGGTCTTGAGCGTGGCGATTGCCGACTCGCGGCGCTGGGTGACGTTGACCTCGTTGTCGTAGTTCTCGGCGTAGGCGACGTCGCTGGTGATGACGGCGAGGCGCGTTTGCTCGGCCAGGTAATCGGCGGCGCGCAGCAGGGCGTCGGAGGCGTCCTCGCACTCCATATAGGCCTGGGAGGCGTCTTTGAGGTTGTTGAACTGGTGGTATCCGAAGACGAAGGTCACGACGCAGGCGATTGCCAGCACGATGGTGAGCACCGTGCTGGCCACGCTGACGCGTTGTATGCGAATCCTCTTCATGTCCGGCCCCTCTGTGTGGCTGAGCCTGCCTAATTTACGTACCACAATGTACGGCATCATTGAACCTTTGATGGCGGTTCCTACGCAAGCGGCGGGGACTTGTAACGGACGGGCCAGGCCGGATGGCGGTTGGGTCGCGGGGTTCGTTGCCTGTGCGGGCGGGCCAGGCCGGACGCGCGGCGGACCGGCGCCCTTCCGTCCGGCAAAATGGTGGCCGAGGCTGGCGTCTGGGGCGCCGCGCAGACGGGTGGATGCCAACCGGGCGAGGGCCAGGTCGGGTGGGAGGCCCTTGCGAACCTCCGCCGCAGTTTGGGGAGGCCGCATCGGTGGTGCCGCGCTACAATTACCCAGTTTGCGCAGATACGGAAGGACATGCATGGCCAGCCTGAAGGAACAGATTTCGTCTCGTCGCACGTTCGCGATCATCTCGCACCCGGACGCCGGCAAGACCACCCTCACCGAGAAGCTGCTGCTCTATACCGGCAGCATCCAGACGGCCGGCTCGGTCAAGGGCAAGAGCAGCTCAAAGCATGCGGTCTCGGATTGGATGGACATCGAGAAGGAGCGCGGCATCTCCGTCACCTCCTCGGTGCTGCAGTTCACCTACGACGGCTGCTGCGTGAACATCCTCGACACCCCCGGCCACCAGGACTTTTCCGAGGACACCTACCGCACCCTCATGGCCGCCGACGCCGCGGTGATGGTCATCGACGGCGCCAAGGGCGTCGAGGCCCAGACCAAGAAGCTCTTCAAGGTCTGCAC
>CAVJWS010000046.1:0-15669 GCA_963653485.1 Prevotella sp. CAG:279 | reverse complement strand
GCGCCGGCGAAAGTCGGCGCCTTTTTTGCACTGGGCGATAATAAGTCGAAGCTAATGGGCAAATTGTCCCTACAGGCAACGAGAGGAGAAAAAGATGGCTGAGCAGGAAAGGCACGTTCTTACCGACGAGCAGCTCGAGGAGATTAGTGCAGGTACGACCATCAGCGTCGAGGCGACGCCCTATGTCCACGCCAACTGCGGGGGAGAGATTAAGATCATCGAGGATTACGACGACTCCTTCATGGGCTTCCTCATCGAGTGGTCCGGCGGCCCTGCAAGGTACAGCAAGTTCTACCGCTGCACCAAGTGCCAGCAGGTCTTTGAGGGAAAGAGCAGCGAGTTCGTAAGCGTGGGATAGGGGCTACCACACGCTCATAGGTTTGTCTTGCCCGGCGGCGCAGATGGTGAGCGCGCCGTCGGGCGTTCTTGCCTCGGTGAAGGTGTCGTTCGCGGCCTGCGCCCCCACGCTGGCGGCCAGCGTGCGCACGGCGATGCTCGGCCGGTTGTTCTCCTGCGAGAGGTGCATGGCGATGACCGTCTCCGTGTCTGGGCCCACGAGCTGGGGCAGCGCCTCGGCGGCTTGGTCGTTTGAGAGGTGGCCGTGGTCCCCGCCTACGCGCTCCTTAAGGAATGCGGGGTAGGGGCCCTGCGCGAGCATGCGTTTGTCGTGGTTGCTCTCTAGCGCCAGGATGCGCACGCCGCGCAGCAGCTCCATGGCGCGCGGGGTGAGCGCGCCGGTATCGGTGCAGTATCCAAGCGCATCCGTCTGCCCGCCGCGCTCGCAATCAAAGCGCAGGCCAAAGGGGTCGGCCACATCGTGCGAGGTGGGGAAGGTGCGGATGCGCATGCCACCCGCCTCGAACTCGTCCGCATTGCCCACAAGCTCAAACGGCAGGGCGGCAAGGTACTTGCGCCCGCCGGCGGTGCCGGCCGTGGCAACGAGGCGTACCTCGAATTTATTGCAAAAGACGGTGAGGCCGCTCACGTGGTCTGCGTGCTCATGGGTGATCACCACGCACTCAACGCGGTCCATGTCCACGCCCAGTTCGCCTGCGCGGGAGAGCAGCTCCCGCCGCGAAAGGCCGTCATCGATGAGCACCGAGCCGCAGGGCCCCTCCACCACGGCGGCGTTTCCCTTGGAGCCGCTCGCAAGAATGTGCAGGTGCATGAGCGGGCTTAGAGGCGGCTGCTCCTGCGGCCAGGGCAGGTCTGCGTCCGTGCTTGCGTCGTGCGTTCCGTATTCGGTTTCCCAGCCGTTCATGCTTGCCTCTCGGTCGTAAACTAGTCAAACCTAGGATACAGAAGCTTCCGGACATTAGGAGATTTGCTCGTCTATGACCACCGTGAGCAGGAGATATGCCAGCGCCGCCCCCTCCTTTGATCGCCCGAGCGGGCGCGTGCCGGCCGCAGCGGCCGGCCCCGTGGTGCTCATGGTCTCCGGCGGGGCGGACTCCACGGCCCTGCTCGTGCTTGCCGCCGCCGCCGAGCTGGACATAGACGACGGCCGCGGCCTCGCGCGCATCGCACGCGAGCGCCTGCACGTGCTGCACGTGAACCACCGGCTGCGCGGCGAGGCGGCCGACGCCGACGAGGCCTTTGTCTGCGAGCTGTGCGAGGAGCTGGGCGTTCCCGTCACGGTGGAACGCGTTGACGTGGCGGCGCTCGCCCAAGACCCGGCCACGGGCGACACCAACATAGAGAACGTGGCGCGGGAGGTGCGCTATGCTGCGGCAACGCGCCTGGCCAACCGCCTGTGCAAGGAGGCGGGGCTGCCGCGCTCGGCCGCGCGCATCGTCACGGCCCACACCGCCAACGACCGCACGGAGACCTTCTTCATGCATGCCATCACCGGTTCGGGCACGCAGGGGCTCTCCTCCATCCCGCGCCGGCGCAACCGCATCGTGCGCCCACTGCTTGACCGCACGCATGAGGAGCTGTGCGCCCTGCTGCGCCTGCGCGGCATTGCCTGGCACGAGGACGCCACCAACGCCGACACGCGCTACCTGCGCTCCTTCGTGCGCCACGAGGTGGTGCCGCTGGCCCGTCAGCGCAACCCGCGCCTGTTCGAGAGCATTGCCTCCACCTGCGAGATTCTGTCTGACGAGGACTCCTACCTCACCCAGGTAGCGGCCCGTTCGCTGCGCGCGTTGGAGCGCAGGAGCGAGGAGGGCCTCGTGGCGCTCGACGCCGCCAAGCTCGCGGCAACCGACGTGGCCATCGCCCGGCGCGTGCTGCGCTCGGCGGTGCTCAAGGCGTGCCCCGAGTGCCGGCTCGAGGCCGCGCACGTGGCCCGCGTGCTTGGGCTTGTTGCCGCAGGCGAAGGCTCGGCCACGCTGCCCTTGGGCGTGGACGTGCGCGTGGTCTACGGCGCCTTGTTCATCCGCGCGAGAGCCGCCCAGGGCGGGGCATCTACCTCGGGTTGGCTGGAGGTCCCGGCGTTGGGCGGCCAGGCTGGCGCTGCGGAGGTGCTCGCCGCCCCGGGCGCTGAGGGTGAGCTTGGGCTTGCCGCAGGCACGCTCGTGGCGCGCCTGCGCGAGGTAGGCCCCGGTAGCGACCCTGCAGCCCTTGCCCGTGCGCACGCCCGCGAGTGGGAGGGCGCCTCCGTGCTGCTGGATGCCGAGGCCTGTGGCCTGGGCGTCCTTGGCGGCAGGCTCTGGGTGAGCGCCCCCGAGACCGGCGAGGTCATGTGCCCTTTGGGCATGCACGGCCAGTCAAAGAAGCTCTCCGACCTGCTGATAGACGCTAAGGTCCCAGCCGCCGAGCGCCAAGCGGTCCCCGTAGTACGCACCACTGACGGCGGCAGCGTCCTGTGGGTGGCACCCCTGCGAGCCGACGACCGAGCCAAGGTAACCGACCGCTCGCGTGTCCTTCTCGAACTAACCTTGCGTCCCAAGGGCGAGTAGCCCGCAGGCACATGGCGCGGCGCGGCAGCCGCTTCACCTGCAGGTTGTTGCGGGGCGCGTTGTCCTTTCCGTCCTGGGCGGGCGTGTTGGCCTTGCGTTTGCCGAGGCTTTTTCAGCAAAGGGTTTAATGTCACGTGGCGCCCCTATAATCGTGAGAGTTGCTATCCCTTGGTTGGAGGGCTTTATGGAGAACGATCGTCCCTATCTTGTCCTTGGACTCGACCCTGGCATTGGTAGCTGCGGTTTTGCCCTGCTGGACATGACAAATCACAAGATTCTCGAGCTTGGCTCGCATCTTTTCGACGTGCCGCAGGAGAGCAAGACCAAGGTGAGCCTTGCCGTTACGAGGCGCAATGCCCGCAGCGTCAGGCGTAACACGCTGAGGACCAAGAACCGTCTTAAGCACTGCCTCGAGCTGCTTAAGGCACAGGGCCTTGTTCCGGAAGACGCCGATAAGGTCTGGCTTCAGCAGCAGAAGGGCGACAAACCCGTTCTCAAGCTGCGCGCCAAGGGCCTTGACGAGGACCTGACGCCGCGCGAGTTTGCCCAGGTTCTGTATTCGCTCTGCGCCCACCGCGGCTACATTCCCCATGGCGAGGGCCGCGGCGAAACCGATGACGCGGAAAGCGGCAAGGTTCTCAAGGCCATCAAGGAGAACTCCGAGGCGTTTGCGAAGGGCGAGTACCGCACGATTGGCGAGATGCTTGCGAGGGACGGTCGTTCTCGCAACCACGGCGGCGACTACGCCTACTGCGTCTACAACAAGCAGATCCAAGACGAGGTTCATAAGCTCTTTGAGGCTCAGCGCAGCGTAGAAAACCCTGTGGCTACGAGCGCCTTTGAGCAGGAGTACATCAGCTGCCTCACCTGGGAGAAGAAGTCCATCGATTACGACGAGAAGGTCTACGGGACCGTTGGCCACTGCGTCTATTTTCCCGAGGAGCGTCGCGCGGCCAGTGCCGATGTCTCTTCCGAGCTTTGCCGTGCCTACGAGCGCCTAGGGCACCTTGTCATTGTGAATGAGGACGGATCAGAGCGGACGCTCTCCACTGAGCGCATCAACGGCTATCTCGGGGTTCTCTTCTCTGAGACTCCGCTCAAGCGCAACAAAGACTGCAAGGTGACGTATTCCAACATCAGGCAAGACCTCGATCTTCCCGCGCGCAGCACCTTCAAGGGCGTCGATGCGGACAAGGAAAAGACCACCGAGCCCTTCGCTCCCCAGAGCTGGCGTTGCCTGCGCAAGAGCGGTCTTTCTCCCGAACTGCTGAGGCGTATGCTCAGCAATCGCGAGCTCGGCGATGCCGTTTGCGAGGCCCTCACCTATGCGAGCACCGAGGAAAGCCTCAAGAATCAGCTCGAGGGTCTTGACCTTTCTGAGGTTGAGAAGCTAGAAATCGCCTCCCTCGTTCCCTTCACGGGCAAGCTTTTCAAGGGCTACGGCACCAGGAGCCTCAAGGCCCTCGGCATTTTGCTCGGCGCCTTTGAGGAGGACGAGGTCCGCACATTGACTCAGGCCGAGCAATCCACGGGCCTTGACGGGCAGAGGCTTTCCGAGAAGAACATTCGGCAGACTATTCTTCCTGCATACGAGGCCTATGACCCCACATGCAACAACCCTGTGGTTCTTAGGGCCATGGGGCGCATGCGCAGAATCGTCAACTCCATTTCCAAGATTTATGGCGTGCCGGACGAGATTCGCATCGAGCTCGGCCGTGAGCTCAAGCAGTCAAAGCGCGAGAAGGACCTCATCACCAAGCGGAATCGCGAGAACGAGTCGCGCAACAAGCGTTTTGCCCAGCAGGCTGCAGAAATCCTTGGCGTTGAGCCTGAGGAAGTGAGGGGCAAGGTCATCAGGAAGCTCGCAATGTGCGAGGAGCAGCAGGGGATTGACCTCTACACCGGGGAATCAATTAATCTCGAGCGCCTGGTAAGGGAAGACCACTACTGCGAGATTGACCACATCCTGCCCTACTCACGCACCTGTGACGATAGCCGCGCTAACAAGGTCCTCGTTCTTGCCCGGAGCAATCAGGAGAAGAAGGAGCGTACGCCCTACGAGTGGATGAACTCCGGCGAGCCGGGCGCCCCTTCATGGAGCGAGTACAAGGCGCGAATCCTGACCTTCGTGAAAAACAGCCGTAAGCGCGCCCACTTCCTCAACGAGGATCTTGGCGAGAAGGCCCAGGCCGAGTTCATCAACCGCAACCTCAATGACGACAGGTACATGTCAGTGGCCGTGAAGAACTACCTCGAGGACTGCTTGCTCTTCCCCGAGGGCGAACGCAAGAAGCACGTCTCCGCCGTTGCCGGCGGCGCTACGGGTAACCTGCGCTGGGTGTGGGGCCTCAACTTTGGCGAGGGCAATACCAAAGATCGCTCGGACGATAGACACCATGCCATTGATGCCGCAGTCATCGCAGCTTGCTCGGACAGCGTGGTTAAGAAGGTTGCCCAGGAGAGTTCCCGTGGCTACAAGGAGTTCAAGCGCCGCCGTGAGAGCAGGCTTGCTGATACTCAACCTTGGCCAACGTTCGCAGACGAGCTCATTGCGCGCCGCGAGTTTGTGATTCCGACTCGCATGGTGAACCACGGCGTCACGGGCAGGGTGTTTGAGGACACACTCTACAGGCTCGTGGGATTCACTGAGGATAAGGGCAAGTATCCGCTGGTGAGAGCCTCGAAAAAGACGTCCAAGAAGGGTAACGTGGTCGTCAGGGAAGATGGCTCCGCGAAGCTGGTCGACGGTATGGCCTTCGTGCGACTGTGGCTTGACCCGACGGCTCGGCCTACCGGCAAAGTTCAGGGCAAGTGGTACCTCGAACCCGTTTACTATGCGGACATGCCGGCGATTAAGGCGGGGACGTACATGCCCAAGGCGTGTGTCGGGCGCGTTGCTAGGACGAGCTGGGATCAGGTTCCTGCTTCTGCGATGAGGGAGAAGCCGGTTGTTCTCTACAGGGGTGATGTGCTGAGCGTTAATGGCAAGCTTGGTAGATATTCCGGAACAAACATTAACAATTGTGCCCTGGAAATCCGAGACCTTAGGACGGGCGAGGAGCTCAAGGACTTCCTGACACTCGGCAAGTGGGGCAAGGACACCGAGGTGAAGGTCATCCAGGAGGACTGTCTCGGCCACTGCTATAGCGGACTCGTTCTTCCCAACTAGAAGAAGAGCGTCAGCTGGGCGCCTGGGTCCTCGGGGCGTTTGGCTGCCTGCGGACGGCTCTCGATGAGTATGGCCCGGTCCTCAAATTGCTTCTCGGTCAGCGTGAGCACCGTAACGGCGCCTGAAGGAGGAAGGTTCTCCTTCAGGCGCTTCATGTGCGCCTCTCCGCTGTCGCGGGAGAGCAAAACGCGGCTATAGACGCTGAACTGCTCCATAACGTAGCCATCTTGGATGAGGAACTTTCGGAACTCCGAATACTTCTTGCGCTCGCTTTTGCTGCCGGTTGGTAGGTCAAACATAACAAGCATCCTCATGGCTCTCATCAGCGCTCCTTACTCGAGACCAATTCGCTTTAGCGGAAGCACCTCGGGTAGCTTGAGGAGCTTCGCGTCAGACTCAAGAACGGCATGTTTGAGTGAGTCGATTTCGGCTTCGATGGCCGATTGAACCGAGAGTGTCTGGCCATCGAGCCGAACCTGATATTCAAAGACGGAGGCGAGGGTTTTCCGTACCTCGCTCGTAAGGTCACCGTAGAGGTCTTCCTGTACGACAAGCAGGTCAACAACGGGTCGGAACGGTTCGATGAGGTCGTCTACCAGGTTGAATGCGTTTAGGTTGTTGTGGTGGAACAAGCCTCTGGAGACGAGCCAGCCGCCGGCCACCGCAGTTCTTCCTATGCCGGCTCTCAGCACGGTGTAGCCGTAGTCCAGTGCGTAGGAATAGGGACCGTCTCGCCTTCCTCCCAACGGAAGCATGTCCTTGAAGTACGCGGTTGCCGCAACGGCCTCCCGGTTGGTGGTGTCGCCCGAGAAGACGTCCTTCGCAATGGCGGAGAGCTTGGACGCGTCCCTGCCCGTAAGGGAGAGGGCTGTTGCTTGGTTGGCAATCTTTGCTTGGACGATTCGCTGCCAAAGGCGCTTTTGCAGGGGCTTTGAGATGGCGAGTTGGTTCTCAACGATTGCGGCGTGGCGGCTATGGGCACCGATGGGCAAGAGCAGGCCGTTTGGCATGTGGTCTGCCCCGCACAGCATCACGCCAATGCCTTCGTCAACCATGCGAGAAAGGGCTGCCGTCGTGATTTGAGCCTGATGCGTTTCGACGATGAGAACCCAGATGTCTTCGAGCGGAACGCGACCCTTTAGCACGCCTTCCTGCTCAATGGAAAGGGCGTAGTCCTTTACGGAAAGACGAGCGGGCTTTTGGATGCAAATCGTCCTCTGTGGCATGGGCGCCGCCCTTCAGATGGGCTACAATAAGAGCCGTCTAGTTGCGATTTGTGTCAACTGGGGAGTTGGAAGGAATTCCGGCTAGACAAGGGGATCGCTTCGGTGATTACCCGCAAGATAAGCCCGTCGGAGCCTTTGGCGCCGGCGGGTGAATCTTTTTTTGGTAGACGGTTTTTGAAAAAAGGCGGACGGATGCCCGTTTCCCACCAAGACATCGACGGATTTTCTCTGTCTCAAACCAAGAAAGCCCCTGCTCGCAGGGGCTTTCTTGGCATCGGCATTGTATCAACTGGGGAGTTGGAAGGCCGGTAAGACCCTCGGCCTTGCGTGTCTGTCGTTTGTTGCATTGTATCAACTGGGGAGTTGGAAGGCCGGTAAGACACGCCTGAGATTTTTCGAGCGATGCAGACAATTGTATCAACTGGGGAGTTGGAAGGCCGGTAAGACCAACTCTCAAGGCCTAATTGGGACTGTAACAGGGCCGCGGTGGGGCGCAAGAACTGTTCTTGTTCTTGCGCCCCACCGCGGCCCCGCTGCGCTTGCATGAGGGCGCTCGGCAAAGCGTGGACACCGCGCGCCTCTCACAATTCGCTAGGCTTGATTAAAATCACTCCATAAGACCGCTTAGATTACTGGAGTAGCTGTGCTCAACGTTTATTTTGGCGATATGCCCGAGGCCATCTATGACACGGCGACATACTTCAAGAACGTTTATCTCGACTCTTGGATTACCAACCCGGATAGCGTCCAGATGATTCAGGACGTCGACCGCTCCAAGGTCGTCTCTTCTGGTCACATCGAGAGCCCCGTTCTTGGCGACATCACTCCGTTGCAGCTCTCTGGCGGAGTCAAGACGCTCATGTTGGTCAGGTTTGACCATGCTCATGTTTTTAATGCTTCTACCTGCGGTGATAATTGCGCTCAATGGCTCCTCAGGCTGGCCTCCAAGCGCAAGGTGACGGTGAATCTTTACCACGTCATGGACTTTGGCAAGGAGCCGTTCAAAATCCGCGTGGTGAACAGCGGCAAAATCGTGAAGAACATGACCGAGCTCATCCACGAGTCCATCTCGTACCTGTAGGAGCTTGGCATGAAGGGAACTTACGAGGTAAGGGTTACGCGTAGGCGTGGTACCAGCTATCGCTTCACCATTCGCAGGAACATCACTATCGTGCGTGGAGACAGCGCAAGCGGCAAGACGACCTTGTTCGGCATGATCGCTGACCATGCAAGGCTGGGCGACAAGTCTGGTGTGAACGTTCAGTGCGATGTGCCTTGCGTTGCCCTCGCTGACAGCGATTGGCGCAACCAGTTGGCCGGCTTTTCCAACTCGATTGTTTTCATCGACGAGGGCCTCAGGGACCTGCTCACGGACGACTTCGCTCGTGCCGTCAGGGGTTCTTCAAATTACTTCATCATTATCACGAGGGCCGACCTTCCCGCGCTGCCCTATAGCGTCGATGAGATCTACCAGATAAAGATGAGCGGAAAGTACCACTCCCTTGCCCCTTGTTATCTTGAGCGAGGGAGACATAGGTACGCTCTTGCAAAGGCAACCCCAAAGGCAGACTTTGACGTTCTGCTTACGGAAGACAGCAAGTCTGGCCTGCAGTTCTTTGAAAAGAGGCTCGCTGAGACCGGCGTCTTTTGCTCGAGCGCAAAGACGAACGCGGCCATCTTGAGCTGGCTTGACTTGCACCTGGACTCGCACGTGTTCGTCGTCGCGGACGGCGCAGCCTTTGGGGCCTTTGCCGATCGCGTGTTGAAGCTCCAAGACTCCCATCGCGACAACATCACCGTTTGCCTGCCGGAATCCTTCGAGTGGCTTCTGCTTGCCTCGGGGCTCATCAAGTCAGATGAGGTTTCCAAGGCCCTTGCGGCGCCGTCTGATTACGTTGACAGTTCCGAACACATGAGCTGGGAGCAGTTCTTCACCGACCTTCTCAAGAAGGAGACGAAGGGAACTTCCTTCGAATACGGCAAGGCCAACCTTGCTGAGGCGTACTCGATGGAGGAGAACGCCTCTAAGGTGATGGCGCTTATCGCCTGCAGAAACATCCGTTAGGCTCACCCCATTACGTTCTTTGCTTAAAAGTTCGCCTTGGCGGACGGGGGTTGGGTTGGCTGCTAGAATGGCATTTCCACTGAGAGCGCCCCGGAGGCGGGCGCCGGTGGGCCAAGGGGCCGGCCGGTCCCAGAGAGGAGCGCTCCCATGGAGCAGATCCATCCGGACGTAGAGAGCGTCGTGCTCTCCGAGCGGGACATCAAGGACATCGTCTCGCGCATGGGCGCAGAGATCACCCGTGACTACGAGGGCAAGAACCCGCTGCTTATTGCCGTGCTACGTGGCGCCGTCGTCTTTATGGGCGACATCATGCGCGCCATCGACTGCGACCTGGGCATCGACTTCATGGCCGTCTCGAGCTACGGCGACGGCGCCAAGAGCTCGGGCGTGGTCCGCATCGTCAAGGACCTCGACACCAAGATCGAGGGCCGCGACGTTCTCATTATCGAGGACATCCTGGACTCTGGCCTCACGCTCTCCTACCTCATGAAGAACCTCTCCTCGCGCGGGCCCGCCTCGCTCGAGGTGGCGGCCTTCCTCGTGAAGGACGTCGAGGGCCAGAAGCCGGCCGTGGACCCGCGCTACGTTGGCGCGCACGTGCCCGACTCCTTCATCGTGGGCTACGGCCTCGACTTTGCCGAGCGTTATCGCAACCTGCCCTACATCGGTGTTCTCAAGCCGGAGGTTTACGGAAAGTAGCATGAGCAACAAAGACGACCAGAGCAACAACGAACCGCAGCGTCCCGGCGGCCCGCTGATTCCGGGCGGCCCCAGCGAGCCGAACGGACCCAACGGCCGCCGCGGCATCCTCTACATCATCATCGGCATCGTGCTTATCGCCTATGTGGTGTACAGCTTCGCGCCCAACTTCCTTGGCTCGGCCACCTCGGCCACCGAGAAGCTCGCCACCAACGACGTGGTGAACGCCATCAATGACGAGCGCGTCTCCACGCTCACCTACCACACCTCGAGCGGCGAGCTTACCGGCACCTACTGGGCCAACAAGTCCGACAAGGGCAACGACGACAAGCTGGAGAGCTTCACCAGCTCCTATGTCGGCACCGACAGCCTCTCCGAGCTCATGGCCCGCCACCCCACCATCACCTATACGGTGGACAACGCGGACAACGAGTGGCTCGAGACCATCGCGTTCACGGTGGTGCCCACGCTTCTGATGGTGGGCGTGTTCGTCTACTTCATGCGCGGCATGCAGAACCAGAACGGCCAGGCCATGGGCTTTGGCCGCACCAAGGCCAAGACCACCGAGGAGACGCGCCCCAAGGTGAAGTTTGCCGACGTGGCCGGCGTTGACGAGGCGGTTGAGGAGCTCAAGGAGATCCGCGACTTCCTCTCCGAGCCCGAGCGCTTCCAGAAGATGGGCGCCAAGATTCCGCGCGGCGTGCTGCTGGTGGGCCCCCCGGGCACCGGCAAGACGCTTTTGGCCAAGGCCGTCGCCGGCGAGGCGGGCGTGCCGTTCTTCTCCATCTCGGGCTCTGACTTTGTGGAGATGTTCGTGGGCGTGGGCGCGAGCCGCGTGCGCGACCTGTTCAAGCAGGCCAAGGCCGCCAGCCCCTCCATCATCTTCATTGACGAGATTGACGCCGTGGGCCGCCAGCGCGGCGCCGGCCTGGGCGGCGGTCACGACGAGCGCGAGCAGACGCTCAACCAGCTGCTTGTTGAGATGGACGGCTTTGAGGCCAACGAGGCCGTGATTCTCATCGCGGCCACCAACCGCCCCGACATCCTCGACCCGGCCCTGCTGCGCCCCGGCCGCTTTGACCGCCAGGTCACGGTGGACCGTCCCGACGTGGCCGGCCGCGAGCAGATCATCCGCGTGCACTCCGAGGGCAAGCCGCTGGCCACCAACATCGACTTCAAGCGCCTGGCGCAGCTCACGCCCGGCTTTACCGGTGCCGACCTCATGAACCTCATGAACGAGAGCGCGCTTTTGGCCGCCCGTCGTCACAAGGCCAAGATCACCATGGCCGAGATTGAGGAGGCCATGGAGCGCGTCATCGCCGGTCCCGAGCGCAAGAGCCGCGTGATGACCGCCGAGGAGCGCAAGACCATCGCCTACCACGAGAGCGGTCACGCCTTGGTGGGCCACATCCTCGACAACGCGGACCCGGTGCACAAGATCTCTATCATCGCCCGAGGTCAGGCGCTTGGCTACACGCTGAGCCTGCCCGAGGAGGACCACTTCCTCAAGACCCGCGACGGCATGCTGGACGAGATTGCCGTGCTGCTGGGCGGCCGCACCGCCGAGGAGCTGTTCTGCAACGACATCACCACCGGTGCCAGCAACGACCTAGAGCGCGCCACCAAGCTCGCCCGCGAGATGGTCACGCGCTACGGCATGAGCGAGGAGCTGGGCACGCAGGTCTTTGGCGAGGCGCAGCACGAGGTCTTCCTCGGCCGTGACTACGCCGACAAGCAGGACTACTCGGCCGAGACGGCCAAGCGCATCGACGACGAGGTGGAGCGCATCATGCGCGAGGGCCACGCCCGCGCCCGCGAGGTGCTGGAGGCCCGTCGCGACCAGATGGACACCATGGCCGAGGTGCTGCTTGCCCGCGAGACCGTTGAGGGCGAGGCCGTGCACGCCCTGCTCGATGGCGAATGGGCGAGCTACGTGGAGGCCCATCCGGAGGAGGCCGCCTGCAAGGAGGACGGCGAGTCCGCCGCCACCGGCGAGCTCGACGAGACCGCAGCTGCCGAGGCCGCTGCGGCGGCTGCAGAGGCCGTGGCTGCCGAGGAGGGTGAGCGCCAGGCGGATGCGCCGGAGTCCGAGACGCCTGGCGACGGCGGTGAAGTTCCTGCCGAAGAGGCGTGCAACACGCCCGAAGCATCCGAGGCGGATACTACAAAGGACTAACGTGGGACGGCTGCCTAAGGGCGGCCGTCTTGCTAGATGCGAGGGAGACGCAATGATTAACGAGACGATGTTTGGCTACGGGGCTTCTAAGAGCTCCATCCGCGAGATTGCGGCCTATGGCGCGGCGCGCAAGGCCGAGATTGGCGCGGAGAACGTCTTTGACTTCAGCCTGGGCAACCCGAGCGTCCCGGCGCCGGCCGCCGTGGCCGCCTCGCTCGTGCGCTCCGCGGCCCTGCCGCCCGAGCAGGTGCACGGCTACACCGCCGCCAACGGCACGGTTGCCTGCCGCGAGGCCATCGCCTCCTCCCTCACGCGCCGCTTTGGCGCCGAGATGGGCGAGCGCCCCGTGGCCGTGCCCGGCGACCTCTACGTGACCTGCGGTGCCGCGGCCTCGCTCTCCATCACCTTGCACGCCATCACCAACCCCGGCGAAGAGGTCATCGTCATCGCGCCGTACTTCCCGGAGTACCGCGTGTGGATTGAGACCTGCGGCTGCACTTGCGTGGAGGTCATGGCAGACGCCGACACCTTCCAGATCGACGCCGAGGCCGTGGCCGCCGCTATCACCGAGCGCACCGCCGCCATCATCGTGGACTCGCCCAACAACCCCGTGGGCACCGTCTACACGCGTGAGACCCTCCAGGCCCTCGCTGCCGTGCTCGAGCGTCGCGGCCAGGAGACGGGCCACCCCATCTATCTCATCTCCGACGAGCCCTACCGCGAGATCACCTACGGCGCCGAGGTGCCTTGGGTGCCGGGCGTCTACGAGCGCACCATCGTGTGCTACAGCTACTCCAAGAGCCTCTCGCTTCCTGGCGAGCGTATTGGCTGGGTGCTCGTGCCGCCCACCAACCCCGACCACGACCGCCTGCTGCCCGCCATTGCCGGCGCGGGCCGTACGCTGGGTTTCGTTTGCGCCCCGGCCATTTTCCAGCAGGTCGTGGTGGACTGCGTGGACGAGCCGTCCGACGTGGCTGCCTATGCCGAGAACCGCAAGGCGCTCACCGAGGGCCTCTCTGCGGCCGGCTACGAGTACATTGAGCCCGACGGCGCCTTCTACCTGTGGGTCAAGGCGCTCGAGCCCGACGCCAACGCCTTCTTTGAGCGCGCCAAGGCCCACGAGCTGCTGCCCGTGCCCTCCGACAGCTTTGGCTGCCCCGGCTGGGTGCGCGTGGGCTACTGCGTGAGCCACGAGACCATCGTGAACTCCATGCCCGCCTGGCAGGCCCTCGCCGACGAGTACAAGTAGGGCGGAGAAGCGATGCTCAAGAACCTCTGCGACACCCACACCCATACGCTCTACTCGCGCCACGCCTACTCCACCATCCGGGAGAACGTGCTCGAGGCCGCCTCGCTTGGCCTGGAGCTGCTTGCCTCCACGGACCACTTCAGCTGCATGCTCTTCCCCGAGCAGGAGTTCCGCAACTTCCAGTACTTCTTCAACTATGCCGCTTGGCCCGAGGAGTGGGAGGGCGTTCGTTTGCTGCATGGCTGCGAGGCCGACATCGTTGACCTCGAGGGAAACCTCTTTGGCCATGACGCGGTGCTCGATTCCGAGATAAACGGGGCCCCGCGTGCCGACGTCACCACGCTCAAGGACGAGGTCTTCAAGAACTGCGACTTTGTCATCGCGAGCATCCACGACCGCTCCTTCTCCAAGGACGCCCCGGTTGCGCAGACCACGCAGATGTACCTCAATGCGCTTCGCGACCCCAAGGTGCTGGGCCTTTGCCACATGGGCCGCTCTGCCGTTCCCTTTGACGTGCCCGAGGTGGTGGCCGAGGCCAAGCGCCTCAACAAGCTCATCGAGATCAACGTCCACAGCCTCGAATATGGCCGGGCCAAGGTGGACAATGCCTGCCAGACAATTGCGGAGACCTGTGCCGAGATGGGCTGCAAGATCAGCGTGAACACCGACGCCCACATCTGCACGGCCATCGGCAAGTTTGACCCCGCGCTGGAGATGCTCGAGAAGGTCCACTTCCCCCAGGAGCTCATCGCCACTACCAACAAGCAGACCTTCCTCGCCGCCATCGAGGCCGCCAACATCCCGCCTGCCAGCAGGTAAGCTTTGAAATCCCATCGCGTCGTCGGCTCCGCATGGCCGCACGCAAACGAGCTTGGCCCTATGAACCCGCTTGGCATTTGCCGGGCGGGTTCGTTTTCTGGCGGTGCAACTTTGCCGCGTGAGCAGGCCTTATATGACGGGCGGTTTGCCTGCAACAACGAAGCGGCCGCTGGGCGGCGTGGTCGCTAAGCAAGCATTCCGCAGGGCCGAGCGCCTCGTTTGCTGAGTGACGCTCGCCCCCGAGGACGTTTGCGTGCGACCATGCCGCCTGGCGGCCGCTTCCCGATTCGGTGTTTAGAGCTCGATGGTGAGTTCCACGGGGCAGTGGTCGCTGCCGTAGACCTCGGAGAGAATCGAGGCGCCGGTGACCTTCTCGGCCACGTCGTCGGAGACCAGGAAGTAGTCGATGCGCCAGCCCGAGTTGTTCTTGCGGGCGTTGAAGCGGTAGCTCCACCAGCTGTAGGCGCCCGCGAGCTCGGGGAATCGCGCGCGGAAGGTGTCGGTGAAGCCGGCGTCGAGCAGCTTGGTGAAGCTGCCGCGCTCCTCGTCGGAGAAGCCCGCGTTGCCGCGGTTGGTCTTGGGGTTCTTGAGGTCAATCTCCTCGTGGGCCACGTTGAAGTCGCCGCAGGTCACGACGGGCTTCTCGGTGGCGAGGCGGGACAAAAACTCGCGATAGCACGTGTCCCAGGCAACGCGCGTGTCAATGCGCGCGAGCTCGGGTTGGGCGTTGGGCGTGTAGACGTTCACGAACCAATAGTTCTCAAACTCGAGCGCGCAGATGCGACCCTCGGTGATGGCCACGGCCACGAGCGCCTCTTCTTCGGCCGAGAGCACCTCGTGGGCGATGGGCGCCAGCTCATCTGCACGAAGGACGCGCAGCGGCTCCTCACGCGAGAAGACGGCCGTGCCGGAGTAGCCCTTGCGCTCGGCGTAGCTCCAGGTTTGGAAGTAACCGGGAAGCTCCAGCTCAAGTTGGCCCTCCTGAAGCTTGGTCTCCTGGATGGCGAAGACGTCGGCATCGAGCGTCCCAAAAATCTCGGTGAAGCTCGGCTCCTTCTTCACGACGGCACGAAGCCCGTTGACGTTCCAAGAGACGAGCCTGAGCTCGCGTTCCTTTGACATTGCTCCTCCAAACCGATTCAGCTCGCAAAATTGTAGCCTACGGGCCGAACGACCGGCCGAGAGTTCCGTCCGTCCGCCTTCGCGCTGGCTTGTTGACCGCTTGAGCCGAGAAGGCGAGAGCGGATTTGCGGCGCGTATCTTCTGCCCGCGCGTCTTTTCCGGGCTATGCTGTTTGCCGAACAAGTCCGAGAGAATCGAGGCCGCCATGCCCATTACCATCACCGACCCGGCCGAGGCCGCG
>CAVJWS010000045.1:0-16377 GCA_963653485.1 Prevotella sp. CAG:279 | reverse complement strand
ACGAGGGCGGCGGCGTCTTCGTCTGGCACGACTACGACATCCGCCTCTCCAACGTGTGCGTGATCAAGGGCAACACGCGCGGCAAGGCCAGCACCAACTACGATGACGTCATGCTGCGCGAGAACGGCGGCGCCACGGCAAAGGCCTACATCACCGGCAACCTCAAGGAGGGCTCGGCCGTGGGCGTGCGCACCGGCACCACGGGCGACCGCCGCGTGGCGAAGGGCTTCAGCTACGCCAACAAGAGCTGCCTGTTCGCCGACCTCGACGGCTACTACGTGAGCTTCGGCACCGACGAGGGCGGCGACGCCTGGCAGCGCCACAGCACGATCGAGTACACCTCGACGGTCAACGGGGGCAGCGCCTCCCGCCACAAGGCGAACTCCACCGTCACCCTCACCGCGCCTGCCGCGGCGGGCAAGACCTTCTGGCGCTGGGGCGCCGACGGCTCGACCGGGCTTCTCCCCGTCGACTACTACATCAACGAGTCAACCATGTACAACCCGACGCTGACCTTCAAGATGCCGCAGAACGACGTCAACGTGACGGCCGTCTACGCGGACACCGTCGAGAAGGCCGAGATCAGCGGCTTCAAGGCGCCCACGGCCGGCGAGAAGCTGCCGACGACGGCCACGCTCACGAGGACCGACGGCAAGACGGACGGCGCCGGCGACCCCGTCAAGGTCAACATCCTCTGGTATAAGGAGAGGTCCGACGGGTCGAGGTTCATCGTGAGCGGCTGGGCGAAGGCCGGCGACACCTACTACGCGGCCTTCGTGGCCGAGCAGTCGATCGAGGACGGGCGCTTCTTCAGCGCCTCCATGACGGCCGCCGACGTGACGCTGCGCCCGGACTCCGCGGACGGCGAGCAGGGCATCGCGCCCGCATCGGCCAGCGTCGACGCCGCGACCGGGATGCTCACCGTGAAGTCCAACGGCTTCAGCGTCCAGAAGACCGAGAAGCCCTCGACCAGCACCAACACGAAGACCGCCTCGGCCGAGATCCTGCGCCAGTGGGAGGACGCGGTCAAGAAGGCCAAGGAGAAGTACCAGAAGAAGGACGAGGCCGAGGGCAACGAGGACACGGGTAGCAACAACGGCGAGAAGTCGGGCGACGGGTCCGAGTCGCAGGTCGCGGCCCTGGCCGATGAGGTTGACGGCGCAAAGCCGTCCGGTCGCGGCGAGATCGACTCGGTGCAGTTCGAGTACACCTACGACGAGGGCAACGAGGGCAACGCGACCGCGACCATCGCGGCCCCCTGCGCGGAGGGCTACAGCTTCCGCTCCTGGGAGGGCGTGCCGGAAGGCTGGGAGGTCGACGACGCGGCGGGCACCGTGACCGTCGCGGCCGATGCGCTCAACGAGTTCACGGAGTCCGGCGGCAAGCTCTCGGCTATCTACGCCCCCGCCGTGACCAAGGTCGAGGTCGCGCTGGACGCGCCCGCCGCCGGCGCCAAGCTCGCCGAGACGTGCGGCGAGATCAAGGCGACATCTTGCGACGCGGACGAGCCCGTAAGCCTGTCTGCGGACGGCGGCTTCAAGGTGACCTGGTCGCCCGAGGCCAAGACGGCCGCTTACGGCACCGCCTACACGGCGCTCATCGAGCTCTGCGGGGGCGAGGGCGCCGAGGACCTCGAGAGGGTCCTGGCGCAAAACGCCGTCGTGACCTGCAACGGCACGAGCGCGACCTCCGCCGGCGTCGTCGAGACCGAAGGCAAGCTCTGCCTGGCGCTGTCCTTCCCGGCGACCAAGAACGATGCGGCCGCCTCGGTGGCCGCCCCCGCCGACGTGGAGCTGAGCTTCGAGGAGGCAGCTGGCTACGCCGCCGAGCAGCTGAACTATACCGACGAGGTCTGCTGGCCGCTGCCCAGGACGGTGGCCGTGACGCTCGCGAGCGGGCGGGTGGTCGATGGCGACGTGGTCTGGGACATCCCCGAGGGCTTCGACGCAGGCGCCACGGCGGCGCAGGAGCTGCGCGTCAGGGGCTACGTGTACCACGTCGCCACCGGCGAGGACGCCGATGTCGACGCCGACGAGGACCTCATGGAGGTCGAGGTGACCGTCAAGGTCGCCGCGCCCGAGAGGGAGTCCGACGACACCGGCAAGAGGGGCGACGAGACGCCTGACGATGAGCACGGGGGCGGCGAGCAGGAGACCGGGGGCGGCGCCTCGCAGGCGGGGTCGCAGCCCGAGAAGGCCATGCCCGCCACCGGCGACGCGACCGACGTCGCGGTCCCCGCGGCGCTCCTCGCCGCCTCGGCGGCCTGCCTGGCAGGCGCGTGGGCCTCTCGCCGCAAGCGCTAGGCCGAGCCGGTGGGCACCCATCCCATAAGCGCCATATGACGCAACCCGCCCCGCGGCGGCCGCCACCCCGGCCCCGCGGGGCTTTTCTATCCCGGGGACAGTGTTGTTGCGGTGACCGTTCTGCTAGTGGCACTGGTAGGACAAACGTTTGCCCCGTCTTGCGTTTGTCTGACTCTCCTGGTCGCTGCACCGTTTTTTGCCATGCGTTTAGCAGGCGCATGGGCGCCGTCAACTCGCTATGGCTGGCTCGCGGGGTCCTCATTCCTTTAAAGCTGGCTGCTTCGCAGTCCCTCGCAACAAAGCTGTAACTTGCTTTGGGTTGCCCCTTACACTTTAGTTTGCTAAAGTGCTTTTCGTTGACTTTATCGAACTAAAGTGGCCGGACAGGCGGAGAACTCGCAGCGGTCACGAAAGGGGAGGACCTCATGAGCACCAAGAACCTCAGCCAGCTTTCTCGTCGCCAGTTCATCTCGCTCGCGGGCGGTTTTGCGGCCTTTGCCGGCCTCGGCCTCGTGGGCTGCGGCGGCTTCGGGTCGAGCGCCAGCGCCACCACTGCCGCAAGCAGCGAGGCGGCGGATGACTCCGCCAACATCTCCACGCTCGTCGTGGGCTTTGACCAGGAGTACCCGCCCTACGGCTTCGTGGGCGACGACGGCGAGTTCACCGGCTTTGACCTCGACCTCGCCGCCGAGGTCTGCAGCCGCAACGGCTGGGAGGTCTCCTACGAGCCCATCGACTGGGACGCCAAGGACACCCAGCTCAACAGCGGCGTCATCACCTGCATCTGGAACGGCTTCACCATGGAGGGCCGCGAGGACGACTACACCTTCTCCGATCCCTACATGCTGAACGCCCAGGTCGTCGTGGTGAAGAAGGACTCCGGCATCTCCACGCTCTCCGGCCTTGCCGGACTCACGGTCATCACCCAGACCGACTCGGCCGCCCAGGAGGTCCTCGAGGGCGACCAGGCAGACCTCGCCGCCACCTTTGCCTCGCTCGAGACCATCGGCGACTACAACACCGCGTTCATGCAGCTCGAGAGCGGCGCCGTCGACGCCGTGGCCTGCGACCTGTCCATCGCCCAGTACCAGATCGCCGCCAAGCCCGACGCCTACTTGCAGCTCGACGAGGCCCTTTCCAGCGAGAACTACGCCGTGGGCTTCAAGAAGGGCAGCGTGGCGCTGGCCGAGAAGGTCACCGAGACCCTCAAGGAGATGAACGCCGACGGCACCGTGGAGAAGCTCTGCGAGAAGTATGCCGACTACGGCCTGTCCTACGCCAACTGGGAGCTCAAGTAGGCCGGGGTTGCCACGGCGCAAGGTAGGCTGAGGCCTCGCGCTCGAAATGACCCGTTCGAAACCCACGGGCAACCAACGCTGCCTCATTTGGCGTAGCCTAGGAGGGGTGAGAAGGGGCCGGTAACCGCGGACGTACGGATGCGCGAGCGGCGCCAGGCACTTCCCAACATTTGCAAGCATCGCCGGCGAGGCCTTTGGGCTTCGCCGGCGCACGTGATACAGGAGACACCATGGACCTAGCCACGATGACGGGCATGCTGCTCGAGGGCTTCGTCACCACCCTCGAGCTGTTCGTCCTCACCCTCGTCGGCGCCATCCCGCTCGGCGTGCTCGTGGCGCTTGGGCGCATGAGCAAGTTCCGCCCGCTCGCGTGGCTCACGCGCGCCGTCATCAGCGTGCTGCGCGGTACCCCGCTCATGCTGCAGATGTTTGCCATCTACTTCTCGCCCTACTACGTCTTTGGCATCCAGCTCACGCCAAATTCCAAGTGGCAGGCCTGCGTGGTGGCCTTCATCATCAACTACGCCGCCTACTTCGCCGAGATCTACCGCTCGGGCATCCAGTCCATCCCGCGCGGCCAGTACGAGGCCGCCGAGGTGCTCGGCTATTCCAGCGCCCAGGCCTTCTTCCGTATCGTGCTTCCGCAGGTGGCCAAGCGCATCCTGCCGGCCATGGGCAACGAGGTCATCACGCTCGTGAAGGACACCTCGCTTGCCTTCTCCATCGGCGTGGCCGAGATGTTCTCCACCGCAAAGGCCCTCGTGGCCTCGCAGGTGAGCATGGTCCCCTTCGCCATTGCGGCGCTTCTCTACTGGGCCTTCAACTTCCTCGTGGAGGTTGCGCTGGGCCTTGTCGAGAAGAAGATGAATTACTACCAGGACTAGGAGAGACCCTTGGCTGAGAAGAACCAGGCGGCCGAGAAGGTCGTCTCCATCCGCAACGTTCACAAGTCGTTCGACGGCATTGAGGTGCTGCGCGGCATAACGCTCGAGGTGGAGCGCGGCGAGGTCGTGGCCATCATCGGCGCCTCGGGTGGCGGCAAGTCCACGCTGCTGCGCTGCATGACCCTGCTCGAGCGCGCCGACGACTGCGAGCTTGCCTACGGCGACCTCGCGGTGGCCACAAGCGCCGGCGGCCAGGCCCGCTACGCCGGCAAGGACGTGCTGAAGCAGGCGCGCCAGAAGTTTGGCCTGGTGTTCCAGAACTACAACCTGTTCCCGCACATGAACGTGCTGCACAACCTCACCGACGCCCCCATCCACGTGCAGGGTCGCGACCGCGGGGAGGCCGAGGCCACCGCCCGTGAGCTGCTGGCCAAGATGGGCCTGGCCGACAAGGAGTCCAAGGTGCCCTGCCAGCTCTCCGGCGGCCAGCAGCAGCGCGTGAGCATCGCGCGAGCCCTGGCCATGCGCCCCGAGGTGCTGTTCTTTGACGAGCCCACGAGCGCCCTTGACCCCGAGCTCACCGCCGAGGTGCTGCGCGTCATCAAGGACCTCGCGGCCGAGCAGATGACCATGGTCATCGTCACGCACGAGATGAGCTTCGCGCGCGAGGTGGCAGACCGCGTGGTCTTCCTCGACGGCGGTGCCATCGTGGAGCAGGGCAAGCCCGATGAGGTCTTTGGCAACCCCCAGCAGCAAAGGACGCGCGAGTTCCTCTCCCGCTACGGGAAGTAGGGGGTGCAAGCCGCTGGTTCAGCTTGCGGCTAGAATGGATATCGGAGCCAAATTGGCGCTCATCTGCCTAGCGCATGACCGGGTTTGAAGAAGGGCCTTCCGATGCCAAAGCCTTCCGTGCTTATTGCGTCCGATTCGTTCAAGGGCTCGGCCTCGAGCCTGCTCGTCTCCGAGCTGATCGAGCAGGGCGTGCGGCGTGTCTGCCCCGACGCCGAGGTTCGACGCCTGGCCATAGCCGACGGGGGAGAAGGGACCGTCGAGGCCGTGGTGCTGGCGCGTTGCGGCAAGCTTCGCGAGGTCGATGTGTCCGGCCCGCTCGGCGCCCCGGTCACGGCACGCTACGGCCTGTTCGACGGGGACTGTGCCATCATCGAGATGGCCGAGGCGAGTGGCATCACGCTCATCGAACAGAACCGCGAGAACGCCCTTAGGGCCTCCACCTTTGGCGTGGGGCAGCTCATTCTTGATGCCATTGGTGCGGGCGCTCGGCATATCTATATCGGGCTTGGTGGCTCGGCAACAAGCGACGGCGGAGCCGGTATGGCCAAGGCCCTGGGAGCGCGTTTCCTTAACGCCAGCGGCGAAGAGGTGCCCTGCGGCCTGCTCGGTCTTGGCGACCTCGCCTCCATCGACCGCTCCGGTCTCGACCCGAGGCTTTCCGATATTGAGTTCGTGGCCCTCACCGACGTCACGAACCCCCTCACCGGCCCCACTGGCGCCGTGTGCGTCTACGGCCCGCAGAAGGGTATCGAGAAGCGCGACGAGGCAATGGCCGACGGCTGGATGCGCAACTACGCCTCCCTCCTCAAGGGCGAGCTTGGTTGTGACTTTGCCTCCATCCCCGGAGTGGGAGCCGCCGGTGGCCTTGGTGCTGGTTTGGCGGCCTTCTGCGGGGCGCGCGTCGAGCGCGGCATCGAGTTCGTGCTAGACACCATCCGCCTGGACGAGGCGCTCGCCGGCGTTGACCTCGTCATCACCGGCGAGGGCCGCATGGACGCCCAGTCCGCGTTCGGCAAGGCCCCGGTGGGCGTCGCCCGCCGGGCCAAGCGCCAGGGCGTTGCCGTGGTGGCCGTCGTGGGCGGCCGCGCGGAGGACCTCGGCGAGGTCTACGACAGCGGCATCGACCTCGTGCTGCCCACAGCCCTTGGCCCGTCCACGCTGCAGGAATGCATGGACGGCGTAAGCACGTTGCTGCGCATCGCCGGCGAGTCGGCGATGCGCGCATACCTGCTTGGTTCCAGGGCTTGCTAGGGGTCGTCGGCTAATGCGGGCGAGCGTGGTCTGCGTTTGGCCTGTCATCGAGACTTGCAGCTGAGACTTGCCTGGCATCCGTGCTCTGGGCTTATTGGCTAGGGCCTAGGCGTCTTACCGCAACTGCTTCGCTTAATTTGGGCCGGGTACGTACCGGCCCTCTTTGTAATTAGAAAAGTTGACTATTCAGGCGTATACATCTTGGTGCTACACTTCCACATGCCGCGCTTGAGGTGAACGTTCACCATGCCGCGGCACGCGGCTCGGGGTAAAGCCGCGCTGCCCACGTGTACAAATGCTCTCGGAGAGGAACCGCTTTGGCCATCCATATCGTTGAAGAGGCAAACCGTTGCCTGCAGTGCAAGAAGCCCATGTGCCGCAAGGGCTGTCCCATCTCCACCAACATCCCCGAGGTGGTGCGCCTGTTCAAGGAAGGCGACATGGGCAGCGCCGGCGAGATGCTGTTCGAGAACAACCCGCTCTCCGTGGTGTGTTCCATCGTGTGCAACCACGAGCGCCAGTGCGAGGGCCACTGCATTCGCGGCCGCAAGGACACGCCGGTGCACTTCTCGGCCATCGAGAGCTTCGTCTCCGACCTCTACCTCGACCGCATGGTGGTGGAGAGCAAGCCCGCCAACGGCCACCAGGCCGCCGTCATCGGCGCAGGCCCTGCCGGCATTACCGTGGCCGTTGAGCTTGCGCGCGAGGGCTACGGCGTCACCATCTTCGACTCCAAGGAGCGCATCGGCGGCGTGATGCGCTACGGCATCCCGGACTTCCGCCTGCCGCGCTCCATCCTCGACCGCTACGCCGAGCGCATGGCTAAGATGGGCATCAAGTTCCGCGCCAACACCACTATCGGCGGCGCGCTGGAGATTCACGATCTCTTCCGTGACGGCTACGAGTGCGTGTTCGTGGGCACGGGCGTGTGGCGTCCCCGAACGCTGGGCATGCGCGGCGAGTCGCTCGCCAACGTGCACTTCTCGGTTGACTACCTGGCGGACCCTGCGGCCTTCTCGCTGGGGGAGAACGTCGCCGTCATCGGCGTGGGCAACTCGGCCATGGACGTGGCCCGCACGGCGCTGCGCCGCGGCGCCCGCCACGTGACGATGTACGCGCGCTCCAAGCACGTGTCCGCAAGCTCCGACGAGCTGGCCTACGCCCAGCTCGAGGGCGCCGACATCGAGTACGGCAAGGCCATCACGATGCTCAACGAGGACGGTCCTGTGTTCAAGACGGCCATCTTTGACGAGGACGGCAACATCACGGGCTACGAGGACGAGCTGGACTACCGCCACGCCGACTCCACCATCATCTCCATCAGCCAGGGCCCCAAGAACAAACTGCTGCTCACGACCCCCGGACTCGAGTGTGGCGAGACCGGCCTTCTGCTCGTGGACGAGAGCGGCGCCACCACGGTTGACGGCGTCTTCTCCGCGGGTGACGTGGTGACCGGCTCCAAGACCGTGGTCAATGCGGTGGCCTCCGCCAAGCAGGTGGCGCAGTCCATGATGGCGTACATGCAGAGCCATGCGAGCGCTACGGATGCCGACCCTGAGCCCGAGGCCCCCTTCCACCACGTCCACGGGACGGTTGACCTGTAGCCCCGTTGTGTAGAAGAATGTGCTACGGGGTCGTGTGTATATTTGCTGGTGAGGGGCGCTGTTTTGTCGCGCGTCATTTAACATTGGCTGGCAAGGATAAGAGGAGGCCGCTCTCGCTTTGCGTGGGCGGCCTTACAGATGGGCGCGCCTTCAAGGCCCTCTCGCACCCCGCGGTCTCCCGCGGCGGGTGCCTGCGAGCGGCTGGCAGCGTCAGAGCATCCGAAGGAGAGCAGTGCTCCAGTTCAAGAACTACGCCCGCCCCGAGACGGTCGAAGAGGCCTATGAGCTCGTGCGCAAGGGGCGCATGAACCGCGTGCTGGGCGGCGGCGTGTGGCTGCGCATGCAAGACCGCCGCGTCGCCACCATGATTGACCTCTCGGCCTGCGGGCTGGACCAAATCGAGGAGGGCGAGGACGCCTTCCGCATCGGCGCCATGGTGACCCTCCACCAGCTCGAGAGCCACCAGGCCTTCAACGAGGCCACCTGCCACGTGTTCGAGCACGCCGTGCGCGACGTGGTGGGCGTGCAGTTCCGCAACCTCGCCACCGTGGGCGGCTCGGTCTTTGGCCGCTTCGGCTTCTCCGACGTCCTCACGGCGCTGCTGCCGTTGGACACCGAGGTGGAGCTCGTGGGCGCCGGCGTGGTGAGCCTCGCGAGCTTCCGCAACATGCCCTACGAACGTGACGTCCTCACGCACGTTATCGTCCACAAGCACCCCTACCAGGCCGACTTCGAGGCCGTGCGCCGCAGCGCCACGGACTTCCCGGTGCTCAACGTCTGCGCCGCCGGCTGGGGCAACACCTGGCACGTGGCCGTGGGCGCACGCCCCACCAAGGCCAAGCTGGTGGAGGGCGAGCGCCTGGGCCTGCCGCTGGCCTTCACCGACGAGGAGTTTGCGGCCGCCTGCGAGAAGCTGGGCGAGCTGCCCATGGGCTCCAACATGCGCGGATCTGAGCGCTACCGCCGCCATCTCGCCTGCGAGCTGGGGCGCCGCGCCATCCGCCGCGCCGCCGGGCTCGAGGCCAAGCCCGCGCCCGCCGGGGCGCCGGCGCGTCCCGTCTGCGCCGACGAGCTCAAGGCCGACATCGCGAGCGCCATCGCCGGCTGCGCCGAGGGCGTAGCCGCTGCGCCCATCGCGCCTACGACCGTTGCGCCCGCGTCCGCCGACGCGACGGTTCCCGCTGCACCCACCACGTCCGAGAAGGGCGGTGAGGCATAGTGCTCGTCAGCTTCTTCATCAACGAGGAGTACGTCTCCGAGGACGTCGCCCCCGACATGCGCCTGCTCGATTTCCTGCGCGTCCGCGGCCTCAAGAGCGTCAAGTGCGGCTGCGAGACCACCAACTGCGGCCTGTGCACCGTCTGGCTCGAGGGAGAGCCCGTGCTCTCCTGCGCCGTGCCCATGTGCCGCGTGCAGGGCAAGTACGTCACCACGCTCGAGGGCGTGCTGGAGCAGAGCGCCGAGTTCGCGCGCTGTATGGCCGAGGAGGGAGCCGAGCAGTGCGGCTTCTGCTCGCCCGGCCTCATCATGAACGTGCTCGCGCTCGACCGCGACTGCCCGGACGCGGACGACGAGACCATCCGTCGCTACCTCTCCAACAACCTCTGCCGCTGCACCGGCTACGCGAGCCAGGCCCGCGCCATCCGCCGCTTCCTCTCCCGTGACCGCGCCACCGGCCAGGCCGCCATGCCCTCCGAGCTCACCTCCGGCATCGGCCGTACGCACGAGCAGACCATGGCCTCCATCACCGCCACGGACGATACGTCGGAGGCCGCCGGCCGCCTGCGCGGCGCCGAGACCGACCACGCGGGAGCCGTGGAGGGCGGCGCCACCCACGCCGAAGCCACCGGAGAGGAGGCCCTCGCATGAGCACCGTAAGCGAACGCATCGTGTCCGACGAGCGCGCCGGCAACCTGCGTACCGTCTCCCACGCCGTGGTGAAGAAGGACGCAAAGGGCCTGCTCCAGGGCCGCGCCGTCTACACCAACGACCTCGCCCCGCGCGACGCCTACATCGTGCGCCTGCTGCGCTCGCCGCACGCCAACGCCTATATCCGCTCCATCGACACCACCAAGGCCAAGAAGATCAACGGCATCGTGGCCATCTACACCTACGAGGACACGCCCGAGACCCGCTTCACCCTCGCCGGCCAGTCCTTCCGCGAGATGAGCCCGTACGACACCCGCATCTTGGACCGCCACGTGCGCTATGTGGGCGACGAGGTGGCCATCGTGGTGGGCGTGGACGAGAAGGCCATCGCCGCGGCCATGCGCCTCATCAAGGTCGACTACGTGGTGCTGCCCGCCGTGCTGGACTTCCGCGAGGCGCTCGACAACGAGACCGTGGTCCACGACGAGGACGACATCGTGGCCTACGTGCCGATGGGGGAGGACTTCAAGCGCAACCTCATCACCACCGAGTGCTCCGAGGTAGGCGACCTCGAGGCGGCGTTTGCCCAGGCCGACGTCATCATCGAGAACACCTACACCACCCAGGCCACCCAGCAGTCCATGATGGAGCCCTTTGCCTCCTACGCCTACACCGACGCGCAGGACCGCGTCTGCGTGGTGGCCTCCACCCAGGTGCCCTTCCACGTGAGGCGCCAGGTGGCCACGGCGCTGGGCCTTCGCCAGAGCAACGTGCGCGTCATCAAGCCGCGCGTGGGCGGCGGCTTCGGCGCCAAGCAGAGCGGCTGCAACGAGGTCTACACCGCCTGGTGCGCCCACAAGCTGGGCCACCCCTGCAAGTGCATCTACACCCGCGACGAGACCATGAGCTGCGCAAACACGCGCCACCAGATGCAGATGCACGTGCGCCTGGGCGCCAAGAGCGACGGCACCATCGTGGCAATCGACCTCGACGTGCTCTCCGACGCCGGCGCCTACGGCTACCACGCGCCCACCACGGTGGGCCTGGCCGGCCACAAGTCGCTGCCCATCTACAACCACGCGCTGGCGAGCCGCTTCAACTACAACGTGGTCTACACCAACACCACGCCGGCAGGCGCCTTCAGGGGCTACGGCGCCACGCAGGGCCAGTTTGCGGTGGAGAGCGCCGTGAACGAGCTGGCCGACAAGCTCGGCATGGACCCCTGCGAGCTGCGCCTCAAGAACATCGTCCACGAGGGCGAGGTCATGGCCCAGTACTACAACGAGAAGCTCATGAGCTGCCGTTTGGACGACTGCATCAGGCGCGCGCAGGAGATGATCGGCTGGGACGGCAAGCCGCTCGCGCGCGACATGGGCGACAAGGTCCGCGCCCTAGGCGTGGCCGTCTCCATGCAGGGTTCGGGCATCTCGGGCCTCGACATTGGCAGCATCGACATCCGCCTGGAAGACGACGGCTTCTACGTGCTCAACCTCGGCGCCACCGACATCGGCACGGGCTGCGACACCATCATGGCCCAGTTTGCGGCCGAGGTCCTGGGATGCAGCCCCAACCGCATCGTGGTGAACGGCGTGGACACCGACACCTCGCCCTACGACTGCGGCTCCTATGCCTCCTCGGGCACCTATGTCTCGGGCATGGCCGCCGTGAAGGCCGCCACCGAGCTGCGCGAGAAGATCTGCGAGCAGGCCGCCAAGGCGCTCGAGTGCGATCCCGAGCAGATCGTGCTGGATGGCGGGCGCATCTACGTGGAGGGCGACGCGCCCGACGATGAGGACGTCTTCACCGTGGGCCAGATTGGCGCGGGTGGTTCCAAGGCGCGCGAGATGAGCCTCACCGACCTGGCCAACCGTTGCATCGGCTTTGGCCTGCAGCCGGGCTACCTCTCCGGCCACGCGAGCAACTCCCAGCCCGTCTCTCCGCCGCCGTTCATGGCGGGCATCGCTGAGGTGGACGTGGACAAGGCCACCGGCGAGGTCACCGTGGTGGACTACGTGGCCGCCGTGGACTGCGGCACCGTGGCCAACGCCAACCTCGCCCGCGTGCAGGTGGAGGGCGGCGTGGCCCAGGGAATCGGCATGGCGCTTACCGAGGACGTGCAGTACTCTGCGGCCGGCCGCATGCGCACGCGCAACCTCATGCAGTACAAGATTCCGAGTCGCATGGACGTGCCCGAGATTCGCGTGGACTTCTGCCCGAGCTACGAGCCCACCGGCCCCTTTGGCGCCAAGTCCATCGGCGAAATCGTCATCAACACGCCGCTCGGCGCCATTGCCAGCGCCGTGGCCCACGCCACCGGCAACTACGTGCGAAGCCTGCCCATCACCCCCGAGAAGGCCCTCTTCGGCGAGGAGTAGGGGAGCGAGGGGCGGCGCGGCCGTTGCGAAGGAGCGATGACCGACTTGTGCCGAGCTTCGTCGCGGCCGTTGCGTCGGGTCGAGAGCTGCCTCGCGTACGAGCCGGGATGCGCAAATTGCACATCACGCCCGCGGGCGGCTTAGCTTGAGGCCGCCCGCGGGCGTATGCTGCTTACGCCATGCGGGCGAGTCCTCGACCGGGGCACCACGCGTGCGGGCGCCAGGGCCGCGGCTCCGATGCGCCCGCGGCGTGCTTGCCACGCATGCGGGGCCGCACGCCCGAGTCGCCCACGTAACCGCCCACGCCCCAAGTCGCCCGCGGCCATTCGAACAGGAAGGGATATCACATGAAGTACGACTTCACCTCGCACCTCGAGCGTCATGGCATGGACGCCATCGCCGTTGACGCGCTGGGGACAGGCTTTGCGCCCGACGCTCCAGAGGAGGGCTTTGACGCCATCCCCATGTGGGTGGCCGACATGAACTTCCCCACGGTGCCCACCGTCACCGAGGCCATCATCGAGCGCGCCATGCACCCGGCCTTCGGCTACTTCAACCCCACGGACGATTACTTCAACTCCATCATCTCCTGGCAGGAGCAGCGAAACGCTGTCACGGGCCTTTCCAAGGAGTGCATCGGCTACGAGAACGGCGTGCTGGGCGGCGTGGTCTCCACGCTGCAGAGCTTCATGAACCCGGGCGACAAGGTGCTGCTCCACAGCCCCACCTACATCGGCTTCACCATGAGCCTCAAGAACAACGGCTTTGAGATCGTCCATTCGCCGCTGGTGAAGGACGAGGCCGGCGTGTGGCGCATGGACTACGAGGACATGGAGAAGAAGCTCGCCGAGAACGACATCCACGCCGCTGTCTTCTGCAGCCCGCACAACCCCTGCGGCCGCGTGTGGGAGCGCGCGGAGATCGAGCGCGCCATGGAGCTCTATGCCAAGTACGACTGCGTGGTGGTCTCCGACGAGATCTGGAGCGACCTCATCCTGCCCGGCCACAAGCACATCCCCACGCAGAGCGTCTCGGCCGACGCCCGCAAGCGCACGGTGGCCCTCTACGCCCCGAGCAAGACCTTCAACCTCGCGGGCCTGGTGGGCAGCTACCACATCATCTACGACAAGTACCTGCGTGACCGCGTGACCGCCCGTTCCTCCAAGTGCCACTACAACGAGTTGAACGTGCTCTCCATGCACGCCCTCGTGGGCGCCTACAAGCCGGAGGGCCACGAGTGGGTGGACGAGCTGCGCGAGGTGCTTGGCAAGAACGTGGACTGGGCCTGCGGCTACATTTCCGAGCACTTCGACGGCGTAAGCGTCTCCAAGCCCGAGGGCACCTACATGCTGTTCGTTGACTGCACCGAGTGGTGCGAGGCCCACGGCCACGACATCGAGTGGGTGGAGAAGCGGCTCTGGCGCGTGGGCGTGGCCGTGCAGGACGGCCGCATGTTCCACGGCCCCTGCCACCTGCGCATGAACCTGGCCCTGCCCTTTAGCCGCGTGCAGGAGGCCTTCGAGCGCATGGACAAGTACGTCTTCAACGCCGAGTAGGGGACTGGCGCTGATGCGGGTGGCGCTTGCGCGCCTAGTCCCTTGCAATTCTTGGGGGCTACGGTCGGCGCAGGCGTTTGTACGGCGCGCCCGAACGTGTCGCTCCCCGTCCGTTTGAGCCGGCTGGGTCCCATCTCCTGAGCGTCCGTGCCCAAATTTCACACGGCCAATTTGAACCTCCACTGAAACGCCCTCGCCAATAGAGGGGATAAGCACCTTGGTGGCCAAGGCCGCCAGGGTGCTTTTGTTTGCAGGCCCAGCCGCGAGTGAGGAGACGCCATGGAAGAGAAGAACCTGACCGATGCCCAGCTCGAGGAAGTTTCCGGCGGGGCTACCACCAAGACGAAGACCACGTTTTGCTGCCCCACGTGCGGCGGCAAGCTGAGGAGCATCATGTCCATCAGCGGCTGCGTGGAATACAGGTGTGACAAGTGCGGCGTCTCCATGCCCTACGCCAAGGCGGTCAGTAGAGTGACGACCATCACCATCGACGGCGACACGCACACCGTCAGCGGCGAGTTCTAGGCAGGGGGCGCCATGGAAGAGAAGAGGCTGACGGACGCCCAGCTTGGGGACGTCGCGGGCGGTGCCACCACCACAACGGAGACGGTCTACCTCTGCCCGGAGTGCGGCGGCCAGTGCAGGATGACCTCCAAGGCCTACACCTACTTCTACATGTGCAAGAGCTGCCACAAGCGCCTGGAGGACTACGAGGTCATCAGGAGGGAACTCACCGTCACCGTCGACGGCGACTTCCACACCGTGAGCGGCGAGTTTTAGATTCCAACTGGAGGGGGAGACCATGAGCGAAGAGAACGAGGCCCTGCGTGACGAGGAACTCGAGGCGGCCACGGGCGGGCAGGGCGAGAACGACTGGCTCGCCGGCTGGCAGCCCTATAAGAACGCGGGCGTCATCCTGCACTGTCCCAAGTGCATGGGCGTGAACCTCGAGTTCTACAAGCTGGCCTCCTACGTGAAGTACCGCTGCTGCGACTGCGCGGAGGAGTTCTACGAGAAGGACGCCGGCCACACCAACCAAGGGAACTTCTAGGAGGGCGTTTTGCCCCTGCACCATCACCACCACGTTTGACAGTGACCGTCATGCCGTCAGCGGCGAGTTTTAGGGAAGCGCAATGATTGAAAGGGACAGCGGCAAGGGCGTCGTCGAGCTGAGCGAGGGCGAGCTTGCCGAGATAACGGGCGGCCTCAAGTTCGTGCACGTAAAGTCAACGGACAAGTATTACAAGTGGAGGGGCGGCTCTTCCCATGACGGGCAGAAGTATTTTTGCCCCAACTGCGGACGTCCCGTTCACTACGGCGCCGGCCTCAGGTATTACTGCGACCCCTGCGACGCGTCGTGGCTCCACGAGTGGAGGCTCGTTCCCAACGTCGAGTCAGGGTTTTGGAAAGAGATTACGAAGCGCGAGTATGACCTGGGCCTTGATTCCAACGACTGCCGCTAAATTTGTGGTCAGGCGGCCTTGGCGTCGGGCTTTGTGCCCGCATCGGTCGTCGGCCGCATGCTTGCGTGGTTTGTTTGCGGACGGTCATGGCTATCAAGGCTCTGATTGCCCACCCGGCTTGCCAGCGCCCGCCTACGTGACGCCTCACCTTCTGCCTAAGGAGAGCTTCTATGAACAACGAGAACAACGCCTTGCCCGATGAGGAAATCAAGTCGGCAACGGGTGGATATGTGAGCCTTGATAGCAGGGAGTATTGGTACTACTACAAGCCTTCCGGCGTGACCCTCCACTGCCCAAGCTGCATGAGCGTGAACCTGGAGTATCGCGAGCTGGCTGACGTCTTGGAGTACCGCTGCCGTGACTGCAAGCGGAGGTTCTACGACCATGAGACCGGCTGCAAGGTCGAGGGCAAGTTCTAGCTGACTTGGCTTTGGTCTTCTGCTGGTCATTGGTATAAAGGAGGCGAATTCCTCGAATAGAGGGTCCTCCGAGCGACGGGAGGATGCCCTCCCGGCTTCCTTTTAAATGTCAGGGCCGTTCGCAAGGTGCGGGCGGCCCTGTTTCGTTTGCGAGGCTAAGGGGCGGTTGCGCATCGGCGCGGCTGCCCCGTGCGCTACCATGACGACAAATGCGCCTGCGAGAGGGGAGGGCCCATGGCCCAGATTAGGCCGTTTACCGCCGAATACGAGGAGTACCGCCGCGACGAGTCTCGTAGCGTTGGCGAGGCGGACTCCATCAGCTTTCCTATGTCTGAGGACGAGGTCCGTGAGGTCCTGCGCGAGCTGCATGCCAGCGGCACGCCCGTGACCGTGCAGGGCGCGCGCACCGGCCTTGCCGCGGGCGCCGTGCCCCACGGCGGCCACGTGCTCAACGTGAGCCGCATGACCCGCTACCTCGGCATGCGCCAGGACGCTGACGGCGCCTTCTACCTCACGATGGAGCCAGGCGTGGTGCTCTCCGAGCTGCGCAAGCACCTCGCGGC
>CAVJWS010000044.1:0-16594 GCA_963653485.1 Prevotella sp. CAG:279 | reverse complement strand
GACCCCATGGTCATCATGCTCATCGTGGCGGCCGTCATCAGCGCCGTCACCGGCGCCATCCAGGGCGAGATAGACTTCGCCGACGTTATCATCATCATGACCGTCGTCATCATCAACTCGGCGCTCGGCGTCATCCAGGAGGCCAAGAGCGAGGAGGCCCTCGCGGCCCTGCAGGAGATGAGCGCCGCCCAGTCCAAGGTCATGCGCGACGGCAAGCTCGTGATGCTGCACTCCAGTGAGCTCGTGGTGGGCGACGTCGTGCTGCTCGAGGCCGGCGACTCGGTCCCGGCCGACTGCCGCGTGCTCGAGAGCGCGTCCATGAAGATCGAGGAGGCGGCCCTCACCGGCGAGTCCGTGCCGGTGGAGAAGCACGCCGAGGCCATCACGCTGGCCGAGGGCGCCGACGACGTGCCCCTGGGAGACCGCAAGAACATGTGCTACATGGGCTCCACCGTGGTCTACGGCCGCGGCCGCGCCGTGGTGGTGGCCGGTGGCATGGACACCGAGATGGGCAAGATCGCCGGCGCCCTCTCCGAGGCCAAGGACGAGCTCACGCCGCTGCAGGTGAAGCTCGACGAGCTCTCCCACATCCTCACCAAGCTCGTCGTGGTGATCTGCCTGGTCATCTTTGCGGTGGACGTCCTGCGCCACGGCTTTGGCAACATGGCCGAGGAGCCCACCATCCTGCTCAACACCTTTATGGTTGCGGTGTCGCTGGCCGTGGCGGCCATTCCCGAGGGCCTCGTGGCCGTGGTCACCATCGTGCTCTCGCTCGGCGTGACCAAGATGGCCAAGCGCCAGGCGATCATCCGCAACCTCTCCGCCGTGGAGACCCTGGGCTGCACCCAGGTGATCTGCTCGGACAAGACGGGCACCCTCACCCAGAACAAGATGACCGTGGTGGCCCACGAGCTGGCCTGCCCCGAGGCCACGCTGCTGGCCGGCATGGCCCTGTGCTCCGACGCCAAGTGGGACGCCGAGGCCGGCGAGGCCGTGGGCGAGCCCACCGAGTGCGCGCTGGTGAACGACGCGGCCAAGGCGGGCATGACCGGCCTTTCCGAGGAGCACCCCCGCGTGGGCGAGGCCCCGTTCGACTCCGGTCGCAAGATGATGTCCGTTGTGGTGGAGACGCTCGACGGCGAGTTTGAGCAGTACACCAAGGGCGGCCCGGACGTGGTGCTCGGGCGCTGCACGTCCATCATGGACGGTGACGCCGTGGTGCCGCTCACCGACGAGCGCCGCGACCAGATCATGGCCGCCAACAAGGCCATGGCAGACCAGGCCCTGCGCGTGCTCGCCCTGGCGAGCCGCCACTACGTGGAGAGGCCCAGCGACTTCTCTGCCGAGGCGCTTGAGTGCGAGCTCACCTTCTGCGGCCTCTCCGGCATGATCGACCCCGAGCGCCCCGAGGTGGCCCCCGCCATCGCCGAGGCCCACGCGGCCGGCATCCGCACCGTCATGATCACCGGCGACCACGTGGACACCGCCGTGGCCATCGCCAAGAACCTCGGCATCGTCACCGACCGCAGCCAGGCCATCACCGGCGCCGAGCTGGACCGCATGAGCGACGAGGAGCTCGACGCCGCGATCGAGAACTACGGCGTGTACGCCCGCGTGCAGCCCGAGCACAAGACCCGCATCGTGGAGGCCTGGAAGAGCCGCGACCAGATCGTGGCCATGACCGGCGACGGCGTGAACGACGCGCCCTCCATCAAGCGCGCCAACATCGGCGTGGGCATGGGCATCACCGGCACCGACGTCACCAAGAACGTGGCCGACATGGTGCTGGCAGACGACAACTTCGCGACCATCATCTCGGCCTGCGAAGAGGGTCGCCGCATCTACGACAACATCCGCAAGGTCATCCAGTTCCTGCTCTCGGCCAACCTCGCCGAGGTCTTCAGCGTGTTCATCGCCACGCTCGTGGGCTTCACGCTGTTCCAGCCCGTGCAGCTGCTGTGGGTGAACCTCGTCACCGACTGCTTCCCGGCGCTGGCGCTGGGCATGGAGGAGGCCGAGGGCGACATCATGAGCCGCAAGCCGCGCAAGGCCTCCGACGGCGTGTTCGCCGGCCACATGGGGCTCGACTGCATCATTCAGGGCGTCATCATCACCGCGCTGGTGCTGGCGAGCTTCTTTGCGGGCGTGTACTTTGACATGGGCTACATCAACGTGGCCGACATGATCGCCGGCACCGCCGACGAAGAGGGCGTGATGATGGCCTTCATCACCCTCAACATGGTGGAGATCTTCCACTGCTTCAACATGCGCAGCCGCCGTGCCTCGCTGTTCAGCATGAAGAAGCAGAACCTGTGGCTCTGGGGCGCCTCGCTGCTCGCGCTGGTGCTCACCCTCATCGTGGTGATGGTCGAGCCGCTGGCCATGATGTTCTTTGGCGTGCCCTGCCTGGAGCCGGTGGGCATCCTCACCGCGCTGGGTATCGCGTTCCTCATCATCCCGCTGAACGAGGTCTACAAGGCCATCATGCGCGGGGTCGAGAAGGGGGAGTAGCCAGGCCGTGGTCGCTGGCTGCTGCTGAGCTAGAGCTGACGTGATTGAGGCGTCGTCCCGTGCTGGGGCGGCGCCTCGTTTTGTTCGGAAGCGGGTGCGGCCGGCGTCGCGGAAGTGCCAATCCCGCGTTGGTATTCGAGCGTCTCATTGGAAATGCCGCATGCACATGCCATTCCCGCAATGGCATCTGGGTGCGGCGCTATTTGTATGAGCATGTGGCAGCGTGTGCGTTAAACTGCAGCTTGTTTGTGACGTTTGGCGGGCGCGAACCTGTTCGTGGGGCGCGGCCGCCTTCTCGGCGAGGAGCGTGCATGGGCAAGGGCAGGTCGAAGAGGACGACGGGCGCGAGGGCCAAGCGCGACAAGCGGCGCAATGCGGCGAGCGCGGCCACGCCCGCCGAGCTGCTTGCCGACGTGCCTGCCATCGACGCCCTGCAGGACCTGCCCGGCTTTGACGAGCTGCCCGTCAACGACGCCCAGCGTGCGGCCTTTGACGAGTTCGTGGCCGGCGCCGAGGAGCCCTCGCAGATGCGCCTGGGCTGCGTGGCCAGGCTCGACCGCGGATTTCCCCTGGTGGTGACTGCCGAGGGGGCCTTTCGCGCCGAGCACGCCGTGGGCTTTGCGAAGTCTCGCGGCGAGGAGGAGGTGCTGCTGCCCGCCGCGGGTGACCGCGTGGCGGTGCGCGTGGCGCCCGGCCACGACATGGGCGTGATCGAGCGCGTGCTGCCCCGGCGCACCTCGTTCGAGCGCTGGCGGGGACGCGCCCGCGGCGAGCGCCAGGTGCTCGCCGCCAACGTGGACACCATTCTCATCGTGCAGGCCCTGGGCGCCGGCGAGGTGCTGCTAGACCGCATCGCGCGCTCCATGGTGCTCACGCTGGATTGCGGCGCTGAGCCCGTGGTGGTGCTCACCAAGGCCGACCGCTGTGCGGAGGGCGAGCTCGAGCGCGAGCTTGGCCGCGTGCGCGAGCTGGTGGGGCAGGGCGTGCGCGTGGTGGTGACCTCCTCTGCCGAGGGCGCGGGCCTGGACGAGGTGCGCGCCTGCGTGCCGGCGGGCTCGTGCTCCATGATCTTGGGCGAGTCGGGCGCCGGCAAGTCCACGCTGCTCAACGCCTTGCTGGGCCACGAGGCCATGGCCACGGGCGACGTGCGCGAGAAGGACGACGCCGGCCGGCACACCACCGTCTCGCGCGTGCTCATCTCGCTGCCGATGGGCGGCGTGGTGGCAGACGTCCCGGGCCTGCGCAGCCTGCCGCTGGTGGGCCACGAGCGCGGGCTGGCAAAGATGTTCCCCGAGATAGTGCGCGCGGCGCGCGAGTGCCGCTTCAACGACTGCACCCACACCCACGAGCCGGGCTGTGCCGTGCGCCAGGCCGTGGAGTGCGGCGATATCGCCCAGGTGCGCTGGGAGAGCTTTGAGCGCCTGGCCGGCGAGATGCGCGTGAGCGCCGCGAGCCTCGACCCGGACGTGGCACTGTAGGGCCATGCGCCGCTGACGTGTTCCGGGCCGCGCCTTGCGCCGCGGGCAACGCACATGGTGATTTGGGCGAGCGGCCTTCGGGCCTCTCGCCCTTACTTTTCAACATGTGGTTTACCTGGGGTAATGTCGAATTCATCGCCGAAGCGCGACGGCTTGGGACGGTTTTGCGCCAATCCTGTTTGATTGCTGTCAGGTTTGCGTTAGGGCGCGCGGGAGTTTCTTGGCGATCCCGGGCTTGAGGCCGCCTGCGCAGGCGAAGATTTCCGCCACGGAAGGTCCGATGGCGGGAGGCATCATGAGAAGACGGGTGAGGCTTGCGACGTCAGCCGCGTTCGGCGCGCTGGCGGCGCTGCTTGCGTTTGCCGGAACGGAGGCCGCGCGGGCTGAAGTGCGCTCCGAGCGCGCCGAGGTGCTCGAGCGCTATGGCGGCGAGGTGACCCAGCTCGTCGTGGCAAAGGACGAGCTTGCCTCCGGCGATGTGGTGAGCGAGTCCGACGTCGAGGTGCGCGAGTGGCTGGCAGACCTCGCCCCGGCGCGTGCCATCACGAGCCTTGACGACGTGGTGGGCGTGCGGCTCACCTCGTCCGTAAGCTCCGGCGAGGTGCTCACCGAGCTGGACCTCGCCGGTGCCGAGGGCGCCATCGAGGTGCCCGAGGGCCGCGTCGCCGTCTCGGTGAAGCTGGGCGACAAGAGCGGCGTGGCCTCGGACACGCCCGCCGGCTCGCGCGTGCTCGCCTACGAATCCTCCGGCGGCGACGTCGACCTCATCTCGTCTGACGTCGTGGTGCTGGGCGGCGCCGGGACCTCTGCCCTTGGGGCCACCGAGCGGCTCATCACCCTGGCCGTGGACCCCGCCTGCGTCACGCGCGTGCTGTCCGCGGGCGCCGACGGCACCCTGCGCCTGGCGCTTCCCGCCGACGACGTGGAGGTGGACGGCGACGAGGGGCAGGCCGTGGCCCCCACCTCCGTTGCGGCCGAGACCGAGCAGGCCAAGGCCTCCGATGACGAGGGTGGTGAGCGCTGATGGCAACGTGGGTTGTGAGCTGCGCCTACGAGCTGGCCGCGCCGCTCGAGCGCTATGTGAGGGCCTGTGACGCGCAGGCAGGCGTCACGCACGTGCGTGACGGCCGCGAGATGCGCGCCCGCCTGCGCACCGACCTCGCGGGCGCCTATGCGCTGGTGGGCGACGGTGCCGGCGGCGAGAGCGGCCTGGACGCCGTGAACATTGCCGCCGCCGTTGCGGCCGACGGCCGTGCGGCCGAGGTGGTGCTCGTCACGCGCTCGGGCTCCGGCTCCCTGCGCTCGCGGGCCAAGCGCGCCGGCGTCGACCGCGTTCTGGACCTTTCCGAGCTAGGCGGCCTGTTCGACGGTTGTGGCCACGAGCCTGCTTTTGGCACGGGGCCTGGGGGCGCGCGTGCGCAGGGCCCGTCCGCGGCGGAGCGGGACGGACGTTGGGGCGACGCGGAGGCCGCGTATGGCGAGGCCCCTGGCGCGGGATGCGGCCAGCGTGGGCGCGGCGACATGGGTTGCGGCCAGGGCGGACGTAGTGCCGTGGGACGTGCCCAGGGCGAACGGCCCGATTCGGGATGCGGCCAGTGCGGTCACGGCGGTGCGGGATGCGCCCAGGACGGTCGCGGCGACGCGCGGCTGGCCGGCTCGGAGGCGCAGGACGAGCGGGCCTCTTCTGCCACGTCATGCGCCACGGGGCTTATGGCGCCCCAGCAGCCCAAGGCCACGCGGCGCGAGGGCGTGCCGGTGCTCGCCTTCGTCTCCGGACGGGGCGGCGTGGGCAAGTCCACGCTGGTGGCGCTTGCCGCCCATATGGCGGCGGCCTGGGGAATGGACGTGGCCTGCCTCGACCTCGACCTCGCCTTTGGCAACCTGTTCTCGCTGTGCGGCGCGCAGCGCCACGTGGACCTGGCCCAGGCCGCGGACGGCGCCGCCTCGGACGAGGCGCTCGAGGGCCTGGGCATCGCGGCCGCCGAGCACGTGCACGTGTGGGGCCCCTGCAAGAGCCCGGAGTACGCCGAGGCGGTGCAGCCCCTGGCGGCAGACCTCGTGGCGCGCCTCACCCACAGCCATGACCTCGTGCTTGTTGACACGAGCGCAAGCTGGGGAGACGCCACGGCCTGTGCGGCCCAGCTCGCCGACCGCCTCGTGATCGTCTCTGACGAGCGGCCCGGCGCGATTCCCGCCCTCGCGCGCTGCGGTGGCCTCGCCGTGCGCCTGGGCATCGCCCGCACGCGCATCGTGCGGCTCATGAACGGCTGCGACCCGCGCATGCGCGACTCGTCGTTCGTGGCCCGTGCGGCGGTGGGCCTGGAGTGCGCGCGGGAGATTCGCGTGCCCGACGGCGGCATCGAGGTGGTGGAGCTCATGAACACGGGCAAGGCCGCCGACCTCATGGCGCTCGACAACCCCATGCCCGCGGCCGTGGCCCATGGCCTGGCGCAGCTCCTCAAGGAGCTCGGCGCCCTGCCCGAGTGCGAGGCGGCCGCCAAGGCGCTCGAGGGCAAGCAGCGCTCGCGCAAGCTCTTCGCCCGTATGCGCGAGGCGAGCTAGATGGGCGTCCTCGAGCGCGTCCAGGAGTCGCAGGCGGGCCTTGGGACCGAGCTGCAGGTGGAGGCTGCTGCCAGCGCCTCTTCGGCGCAGGCCCGCGCGGCGCTCAAGTCCGCGCTGGTGGACAGGCTCGGCATCGGCGAGGTGGCGGGCCTCGTCAGCGGCAATGACGTGGGTCGCGCCCGCGAGGAGCTGGCCGTGAGCTGCGAGGCCATCCTCAACGCCGGTGAGCTTTCCGAGCTGGCCGGGGTTGACCGGGGCGCGCTCGTCCGCGAGGTCATCGACGAGATCGTGGGCCTGGGGCCGCTGCAGCCGCTGCTCGACGACGACTCCGTGACCGAGGTGATGGTGAACGGCTGCGGCTCGCTGTACTACGAGCGGGCGGGCAAGCTCGAGAGCGCGCCGCGCGTCTTTGACTCCACCGAGCAGATCATGCTCGCCGTCGACCGCATCCTGGCGCCGCTGGGCCGTCGCCTGGACGACGCGAGCCCCATCGTGAACGCGCGCCTGGCCAACGGCTACCGCGTCAACGCCGTCATCTCGCCCATCGCGGTGGACGGCCCGAGCGTCACCATCAGGAAGTTCTCCGGGCGGCTGCGCTCGCTTTCGAGCCTGGTGGGCCTGGGGTCCCTGCCGGCGTGGTACGCGCGGCTGTTGGGCTGGGCCGTTCGCCTTCGCCAGGACGTGGCGGTGGCGGGCGGCACCGGCTCGGGCAAGACGACGCTGCTCAACGCCCTTTCGGCCCAGATCCCGCCCGACGAGCGCATCGTCACCATCGAGGACTCGGCCGAGCTGCGCTTTGACGAGGGGCTCCACGTGGTGCGCCTCGAGGCGCGCGAGGCCTCCATCGAGGGGACGGGCGCGGTGACCATCCGCATGCTCGTCACCAACGCCCTGCGCATGAGGCCCGACCGCATCGTGGTGGGCGAGGTGCGCGGCGAGGAGTGCATCGACATGCTCCAGGCCATGAACTCCGGGCACGACGGCAGCCTCACCACCTTGCATGCCGGCACCGCCCGCGAGGCCGTGAGCCGCCTGGTGCTGATGGCGCGCTTTGGCATGGACCTGCCGGCGGCACTCATCGAGGAGCAGGTGGCCACCGCGCTCGACCTCATCGTGATGAGCCGGCGCATGGCCGACGGCTCGCGCGTGGTCTCGTCGACCTGCGAGGTGGGCCGGGCGGCCGACGGTTCGGTTGCCTTGGAGGAGCTCGTCTCCTTTGACGTCTCGGCCCGCAGCTGGCACCTGGAGCGCGAGCCGTCATTTGTGGCCGACGCCGTGCGCAACGGCGTCTTGGATGCGCGGGAGGTGGACGAATGGTATGCCTCGGCGTCATAGGCTGCGGCCTGGTCGCGTGCCTGGCCGTCTGGGTGCTCTTGGGCGCGGGGGAGCCCGCGGGCGCGAGGCGCGTGCGCGCCTCGCGCGCGGCGGCCGACGCCTCGGCTTGGCTGCTGCGCGCGGGCTTTCGGCCGCCGGTCTGCTGGCTGGCCGAGGCTGACTCCTGGGGCGTCGCGGCCTCGGAGCTCGTTGCCGGCGGGTGGGCCCGCGGTCTCGTGACCATGCGCGAGCAGGCCTTGGCCCTGCTCGCCCTGGTGCCGCTCGCGCTGGCCTTGGCCGGCGCCCTTGTGGCCCGCTCGCTTGTGGGGCTTGCGGTGGGCCTGCTCGCCGGACTGGCCGCCGTGCCCGCCTGGGGAGCCTCGCGCGCCCGCCGCCGTGCGGCCGAGCTCGCCCGTCAGGTACCCGACGCCTTCCGCTCGCTTGCGGGGGCGCTGGGCAGCGGCCGCACGCTGAGCCAGGCCATCTCGTACGTGGGGTCGCAGGGCGCGGGTCCCTTGCAAGACGAGTTCAGCCGGGCGTCGCTTGCCGTGATGTGCGGCGTGCCTGCGACCGAGGCGGTGGAGGGCATCGCCTTGCGCACGCAGGCCCCCGGCATCTCGCTCATGGTCTGCGCGCTCGTGGTCTCCGCCCGCACCGGCGCGCCCCTGCACGGCCTGTTCGCCCGTTCTGCCCGCCTGGTCGAGGCCCGCTTTGAGCTCGAACGCGAGCTTTCGGCCAAGACCGCGCAGGTTCGCCTCTCGTCGCGGATCGTCAGCGCGCTGCCGGCCTGCCTGGTGGGCGCCCTGGCCCTGCTCTCGCCAGACTTTCGCGACGGCCTCGCCACGCCGGTGGGGACGGGCTGCGTGCTTGTGGCGGTTGCGCTTGACGTCGTGGCGCTCCTCATGATCAGGCGCCTTATGAGAGGGGTACTCTGATGTGGGTTGCCTTTTGCGGCCTTGCCTTTGCCGCAGCCGCATACCTGCTGCTTGGCGGCTCCTCTTCCATCGGGCGGCTTGGCGGGCGCGGCATGGGGCCCGGCGGCGCGCCGCCTGCGGGGCGAAGTGGCCGCGGCGCCTCCCCAGCCGCTGGCGGGGGAGGCCCCCTCGGGTTCCTCTTTGGCGGCGCGCGACGTGGCGCCTCTGCCGGGGCCGGCGAGGAGCTTGGCTCGTTTGGCTCGGCTGGCTCGGCCGGTGGGGGAGCGGCGCGGGGTGCCGCCGTCGCGGGCGGGGTTGCGGACTTCCGGGGGGCGCTTGCCGAGCGCGTGGGCAAGCTTGCGCGCGGCGTCGCGCGCTCGCCGTGGGTTCGCAGGCTGGCCGAGCAGGAGAGGCTCTCGCGGCTTTCGGCGACCTGCGAGAAGGAGATGCCCGAGCTGCTCGACATCCTGGCCTTGGGACTTTCCGCGGGCCTTTCGTTCGACGCCTCGCTCGAGCTCTACTGCGAGCGCAAGAGCTGCGCCCTCTCGCATGAGGTGGCCGACGCCATGAGCCTGTGGCGGATAGGGGTCAAGGGCAGGTCGGAGGCGCTGGAGGACCTCAGCTCCCGCGTTGGCTCGCCCTCGCTCGAGAAGTTCTGCGCCGCCGTGCGCGAGGCCCTGGCCTTTGGATCGCCGCTCGCACAGACGCTCGAGCGGCAGGCCGACGCCATCCGCGCCGAGCAGCGGGCGCGCACCGAGGAGCGCATCGAGCAGGTCCCCGTGCGGATGCTCGTGCCCCTGGGGACCCTCGTGGTTCCCGCGATGCTGCTCGCCATCCTGGGGCCGCTGCTTGCGGGCTCCCTGCTGGCGTAGCGCCCGCTGGCGATGCTTGCGGGTTTCTTGCTGGCGTATTGCCCGGCGGCTGCGGGTTTTGAGGCATCGGGGTTCGACAGGGTGGGACGCGCGGGTGGCTGCGGCCTTGGGATGCCGAGGTCTGGCAGGGCGGGACGCACAGACAGCCGCAGGTCTTGAGAGAGCGGGGCCCGGCAGGGCGGGATGCGCGGACGGCCGTTTGGCCTCGCAAGTTGGATGAGGTACGTGCGCCGCACGCGGGCGGCGCTTGAGAAAGGAGAGTTCTTATGGGTGCAAAGGGAATGACGATGCTGTTCGGGAGGGCTATGGGGGCCGCGGCGCGGCTTCGCGCTCGCATGGCCGTGCAGGCCTTGCGCCTCAGGCGCCAGGTGGCGGCCGCCGCGCGCGGCGAACGCCAGGCTGCGGGCGCGCGCCTGCGCCTGGCCTGTGGCGAGACGAGCGGGCAGGGAACCACCGAGTACGCGATTCTCGTCGGCGTGCTCGTGCTGATGGCCATCATCGCCATCGTGGCCTTTAGGGACAGGCTGCAGCAGCTTTGGGATGACATCACAAGTGGCATCAACTCGCTGTAGGAGGCTGCTTCGGGCGTCGTTGCTCGCGGGGTCCGCGCTGCTCGCGCTCGCTCTTGTCGGCGGGTTTCTGTACCTGGGGTTTTCTGGGCTGTTGCCTTGGGGTTCTGAGGTAGGTGGTGGCGAGCCGGACGCCTCCTTGGGCAAAGACATGCTCGCCACGCTGCTCGGGGCCTTGGAGGGCGAGGGCGCCGCCGATGGCGCGCGGGCCCCCGTCTCCGAACCGGCAGCAGCCGATGGCGGCGAGCCCGGCGGGGACGCCGCCTCTGAGGAGGCAGGGGATGGCTCCGGTGGCGGCGCCGCCGGCGAAACGGCGGGAACAGGTCCCGGCGCCGAATCCGAGGGGAGCCCGGCCGGCCCTGACGCAAACGACCCAAAGGACGGGTCCGCCGACGCATCCGACGGGTCTGCGGAGAAATCCCAAGACGCTTTGTCCCCTGAGCTCGTGACCCAACTGTTGTCCAGCTCAGAGGCCTCAAAAACCACGAGCGAGGAGTTTGACGGCAGCGTGCGCGAGGCCGCGGCCGAGCTGCTCGAGCGCTACCGAGGCCAAGGCAACGCGGCGCTTGCCCATGCCGGGTGGCTCGATCTGCTCGGCCGCTGCTGGGCCTGCGTCGTGGTCGGCCCCGATTGGGTCGACGTCTGCCTCGTGAGCGGGGGCGACGACGCGAGCACGGTGCAGACGCTGAGGATGGAGGTAGACGAATGGAGGCGCGCCTATGCGCAAGCGCAACGGTGACGGCTGGCGTGCTCGGGCCGCTCGCCCCTTCCGCGCCGAGCGCGACGGGCAGTCGAGCGTCGAGTACGCGCTGGTGCTCCTGGCGTTTCTCGCCATGGTGCTCGCACTGGGAGCCGTGTGGCAGGCGGCCCGCAACGGCAGCCTGCAGAGGCTCGAGCAGGCGGCCGCCTCGCACGCGGTCGAGGGCGAGGGGGTCTTGGGAGGCATGCGCGACATCGTTTTGTTCTGAGCGCCTCGGCCAGGCCAGCGTGGAGGCGGCCGCGTTCGTGCCCGTCTTCATGCTGCTGCTCGCCCTGCTCTTGCAGCCGGTCTTTCTGCTCTACACGCGCTCCGTCATGCAGCAGGCCGCCTCCGAGGGCCTGCGCGTCCTCTCCACGCGCGAGGACGGCGGCGCCGCCACCGACGACGCCTGCGAGGAGTACGTGAAGCGCCGGCTTGCGGCCGTGCCCAACGTGGCGGCCTTCCATACGGGCGAGTGGGAGGTCGAGGTCTCGGGCGACGCCTCTGGCGAGGCGAGCGTGAAGGTGACGGGCCGCCTGAGGCCGCTGCCGCTCATCGGCGTGCTGGCCCAAGGCCTCGGCGAGGCGGAGGGCGACCTGATTGTTCTGAAGGTTGAGGCGAGCGGCGGCGCTCGCCCCTCGTGGCTGGAGGGAGGCTACGGTGATTGGGTCTCGATATGGCAGGGTGATTGACCTCGGCATCGGCACCTTCGTCGATGAAGAGGGCGGCTACACCTCCATTGCCGTTGCCTGCGCCCTGCTCGTGAGCCTGGCGCTTACCTGCTCGCTCGTCTCGGTGGCCTGGGTGCAGAACCGTTCGGCCGACGTCCAGTCCACGGCCGACGCCTGCGCGCTGGCTGCAGAGAACGTCGTCGGCTCCTACGCCACCGTGGCCACCACGCTTGACGCCTGCGTGCTCACGTTGGGGCTCGCCGGCCTCGTGACGCTCGCCGCGGGCCTCGTGACCTCGGCCGTCCCCGGCCTTTCCGCAGCGGGCGCCAAGACCGTATCCTGCGGCATGAACATCATGCAGGCGCGCACGCGCTTTGCCACCTCGTCCGCGAAGGGCCTGCAGGCCATAGAGAAGACCCTGCCGCTCGCCATCGCGACGCGCTCCTTCGCCGTGGCCGAGGCCAACGATTCGGACCGGCTCAACTACACGGGCTGCGCCATTCCCTTCCCCCAGCAGTCGCAGAGCGACTTCTCCTCGCTCGAGTCCGACGTCTCGGTCGACGAGGTGGCCGAGAAGGCCGGCGAGCTGCAGGAGGCCTCGGACAAGGCCAAGGAGGCGCAGGAGGCGGCCGACGCCGCCAGGCGAGAGGGATGGCTGGCCGACTGCGGCGGAGACCCCCTGAGCATGAGGGAGCGCGCGAGCACGGTGGCCTCGCTCTCCGCGGCCCTCAACCCCAACTACGCCTCGCCAAAGACCTGGACCTTCGGCGCCGCCCTCATGCGGGCGCGCAACTACTACCCGCGCAGAATCGCCATCGAGGCGCCCGAAGGCTCTGGCATCGACGCGCTCACGGACTCTGCCTGCAGGCTGGCCTTCTACGAGTACGCTGCGGCCAAGGTCCGCGGCGGGCACTACGCGGAGCTGGCCGACGGGCGGGTGAGCGTCGAGCTGCCCGAGCTGCCCGCCAACGCCGAGCAGATGAGGCAGACCACGCTCTATACCGACGCGCGCTGGCCTTGCACGGCCGAGGAGGGCGGCCGCGTGCTGCACTCGACCCTGAGCTGCCCGGGCGCCAAGGGCGCCTCTTCGGGCACGGCGTCGCTCGCCCAGCTCGAGGCGGGTGCCGTGGGGAGGTGCGCCGTCTGCCGGATGGACGCCTCCGACATGGGCAGCGTCGCGGCGGCCTCAACGAGCATCGACAACGGCTTTGAGCACTACTGGCGCCGCGTCGTGGCGGCGTCGCGCTCCTACCAGCAGGCGACTGACGAGCTTGCCAGTGCCAACCAGGAGCTCGAGGGCCTGGCAAACGAGGGCGCCGACGCGTTTGAGGAGGCGCTCGAGGCCCTGTCCGTCCCGCGGCCCAAGCTCTGCCCGCCCGGCGCCTGGGGCTGCGTCTCGGTGGTCGTTCGCGGGAGCTCGTCCACGCCCGAGGAGCTCTCCCGCGCCTTTGCGGGGCAGGTCGTCCTGCCGGCGGGCGCCGCCGTCTCCGCGGCCGTGCTGGCGCCAGACTCAAGCGCCGAGGGAAACGACGTGCTCACCCGCTTCTTCGAGGCCATCGGCCAGGACGTGGGAGATGGCGACGCGGGCGTGATCGGCAAGGTCGGCGAGCTTTGGAGCGGCCTTCTGCAGGGCTACGGGGCGTCCGTTGACGGCCTTGGCTCCGCGGCCGACGTCGCCCTGGCCGCCGTGGGCGGGGGAGGGCCGGTCGCCAGCTGGCTCAAGGACAAGCTCTGCGGCCTCATCAAGGCCGCGGGCCTTGAGCCGGCCGACCTGCGGCTGCGAAAGCCGGTGCTCACGAACACGCAAAACGTGCTCGAAAAGGCGGGCTACGGGCACGTCTCCTCCGCACGCGAGTTCATCGGCAAGCTGCCAAGCTCGGGGGACGCCGCCACGCTTGCGCGCGCCCTCGGCCAACAGATCTCCAACGAGCTCGGAGACTCCACCTTCACGGTGGCCGAGCTGCCCATTCCCGGGACGGACGTGACGATCCCGCTCACCTTGGACGTGGGCTCGCTGTTGGGGGTGGGCGCGTCATGAGCAACAACCAAGGGCTTGCCCGTGCCGGCCGCGCATTGAGTGGGAGGCGCGTGCTTGTCCGGGACGAAGGCGACCTGAGGGGCGAGCACGGCCTTTCGCCCGCCAGAAGCGGAGACGAGCCGCGGAAGAAGCGCGGCCTTGCGCTTGCCAATGGCGAGGAGCTCGGGCAGGCGGCGGTTGAGATGGCCCTGCTCATCCCCGTGATCGTGGCCGTTGCGCTCATCGCCCTCAACATCATGCGCTTCGCCGAGCTCTGCGCCCGCTTTGACCGCATAGCCCCCGACGCGGTGCTTGCACACGGCGTCTCGCCCGCCGGTTCCTCCGGCGAGCTTGCGGGGGTCGATGCCGTCAAGGAGGCCATAGAGGAGGGGATGGGGAGCCTGGCTTGCGAGGTGGAGGTGTCCGTCGAGGACCTGTCCCTTGGCGGCTCTGGCGGCACGGTCCTTACGCTGGCTGCCGGTACCACGCGCTTTACCTGCACGCTTGGCTATACGCCCTGGCCATCGAGCCTTTCCATCGCCGGCGTGGGCTTTCGGCTCCCGGCCGTGGCCAAGCACGAGCGCAGCATCGTCGTGGACCGTTGGAAGGCGGCGATCGTGACATGAGCGGAGAGGTCGTACGCACTGGCATCCGCCACCGGGAGGGACGCGAGCTTGTGGTCTGGGGCGCTGGATTTGAGATGCGCGTGCTCGTGCTGGACGGCTTCCTCCTAAGGCTGCGGGGCCTTCTCGGCACGAGACGAGGCGAGCCCGGCGCGCGCCCGGTGCTGATCGTGCCCTGCTCGTCGGTGCATACCTGCGCGATGCGCTACCCCATCGACGTGGCTATGGTCAACGAGCGTGGGGAGGTCGTTTTCGCCAGAAGGAACGTGGTGCCCTGGCGCTTTGTGGGCTGCCGCGCCGCGGCTCACGTGCTCGAGCGCCCGAGCTCGGCGGCCCCCTGGCCCGCCGTGGGCGAGCAGCTCCATTTGCGTGGCCCAGATGAGCCGTGCGTTTGTCGGTGACGCTTGGCAATTTTCCAAAGGTGGCAAGAAAGGGAGGAAGCATGGCTACGAACGTGATGGAAGGCAGGACGGCCCAGGGCCGAGGCTCGTTGAGGGGCGGTCGTGACGCCGTGAAGACCTGCCCGCGTTGTGGGGCAAGGACCTTTGCGGACATGGACGTCTGCTACGGCTGTCTCTATGACTTCACGACGGGTGAGGGCGAGGTCTCCCTCGAGGGCATTCGCCATAACCTGCCCAATGCCGATCCGGCTGCCCGTCGCAGGCGCGCTTCGCCTGCTGCCGGCTATGACGCCGCGGGCGCGGCCGCTTCCTACGGCGAGGCCGAGGCGGTTCCTGAGGGCGCCAGGGGACGCGAGGCCTGCCGTGGCGATGCGACGACCCTCGCGAACGCCGAGGGACGTGGGGACGACCGAGGCGGCGCGGCGTTTTCTGCGTGCGCCAAGGGATGCGGAGACGGTTGTGGCGACATGGCGGCCGTTGTGAGCGCCGAGGGGCGTGAAACCTGCCGTGGCGATGCAGGCGGCGCGGGGGTGCGGCGTACCGGCGATGAGGTGGCGGGAGATTTGGGAGGCCCGTCGTACGGGCAACCCGCAGATTCGCAGGGCCTTGCCTACCTAGAGGAGGAACCTTGGGACTTTGACGCCGAGTGCTGGGGCCTCGAAGAGCCCCTGGCGGCCGAATGGGACGCCGGGGACGCCGGCTCAGGCGGCCACGACTGTCCGGCCGGCGAGAGGCGTGTGAGCGGATGCCAGTCGCACGTGGGCGAGCTGCCTTGCATCCGCCTGGCCGTGCCTGACATCCCGGTGCTGGTTGAGGTGGAGGGCCCAAGCGTCACGGTTCGCCAGGTGTGGGCAAAAGACCAGGCCAAGGCAGGGGGACGATGATGGCCCCGAGCCTTGCGGCCCACACGAACCTCGTGATGAGCGGCCTTGCCATCTTGAGCGAGAACGTGAGCAGGGAGACGCATCTGCGAAATGGGCGGCCCATCCAGCACAGGAGCTGGGTGATCAGGCTCGACGGGCTTTGCTACTACGTCTCGTGGCTCTCGATCTCCCCGGCGGGGGAGGCGCCGGAGTGCGCGGCCTTCCCGTCGGACGAGGAGGGCTGCGTCTTTGACTGGGAGGAGCTTGCCTTCAACACCTGCCCCAACCCCAGGACCTCCCTCATCCAGATCATCGACGAGCTTCGCTCGCGAGGCTACCCGGCCGCCGAGGCCATGAGGCTCGAATGCGCCTGAGCGGCTCGGGGCCCTTGGCGTTGCTGGCCCTTTGGCGTTGCCGGCCTTTGCGAATCGCGCGTGCCGCTATCACGGCTTGAGCCCGTTCCTTGGCGCCCTTGTCCTGGTTGCCGTCACGGCCCCGATGCCGTTGGCCCGTCTTTTCGGCCTGCCCCGTATTCCTGGATTCAATCGACTGGGCCAAGGCCGATTCCCCGGGCCTTGCGATGGGGTTGGGCAAAACTGGTCCGTTGTGGTCTCGCCATGTATTGCGTCGGCCTTATGATGGGTCTGGCAAAAAAGTCAAAAAAGTCGCTTGACCGAGCTGGCTGGTCTGGTTATAGTGAACAAGCTCGATTTGCGAGCGACATACTTTGGCTGGGTAGCTCAGTTGGTAGAGCAGGGGACTGAAAATCCCCGTGTCAGGGGTTCGATTCCCTTCCCCGCCACCAGAAAGAATGGCAGGTAGCCGGTGAAAACCAGCTACCTGCTTTTTCTGTCCGTAGGCGTAGAGTAACGCCGCTGTAAGGACTCGAGGATCGCGAGATAGGCGCTCGCAGCTTGCCTACATTTGTTACGCCTTGTGATGCAGCTGAAGTCTGCGGGCTACTACTCCTTGCCATTTGTGGCGGGCTCGGTTAGAGTACCCACGGTTCATCGGAGGACCGTCGGCCGAAGCCGGCAATGGTCGGAAAAGATGTCGAGTG
>CAVJWS010000043.1:0-16771 GCA_963653485.1 Prevotella sp. CAG:279 | reverse complement strand
GGAGCTCCCTGATGGTGAGGCGGATCTGGCCGCCGTCGGGCGTGTACTTCACGGCGTTGCCCATGAGGTTCACGAAGACCTGCTGCAGGCGCAGGGCGTCTCCGGTGACGTCCTCGTGCGTGAGGTTGGCAAGCGTCACATGCAGCTCGTGGCCCTTCTCGTCCACCTGGGGCTTCATCATGGTGACGAGGCTCTCAACCAGGTCGCTCAGGTTGAAGTCCTCCTCGGAAAGCGAGATGTTGCCGCTCTCGATCTTGCTCATGTCGAGAACCTCGTTGATGAGGCCCAGAAGGTGGCGCGAGCTGATGGTGATCTTGCGCAGGCTGTCGCGCACGCGGTCCGGGTCATCGACGTGGGCGGCGGCGAGCGCCGTCATGCCCACGATGCCGTTCATGGGCGTGCGAATCTCGTGGCTCATCTGGGACAGGAACCTGGTCTTGGCCTCGTTTGCGCGGTTGGCGTAGCCAAAGGCGTCGGAGAGCGCCTGGCGCGTGCGCATCTCCTCGAGCATCATGCCCGTGACGTCCTGGGCCACGCACAGGACGCGCGAGACGCCGTTGGCGCCAAACTCCAGCGGCAGCACCGCCATGCTGAGGTACTTCTCCGCATCCCTGATGCCGTAGTCAAAGCGGTAGACGTCGGCGGGGCCGTGCAGCACCTCACGCAGGTGCTCGGGCGAGAGGGCCTCGGCAACGGAGAGGTTGCCCTCGACCATGCTCAGGCGCTCGTCCATGAGCACGAGCAGCTCGCTGTGGCGCCCGCTCTCGGGGTAGCCCATCATCTCGTCAAACTTGTAGAACTCGTACGAATCGCCGTCCAGGTCGCAGACGAAGTAGCGGTCGACCAGGCGCACCAAGCCCGAGAGCAGCTCCTCGCTCGAGCTCTTCTCGCGCAGAAGCTGACGGGTGAGGATCTCTTGACGACGCTGCTCGTTCACGTTGAGGGTGACGCCCGCGATCTTGCTCACGGTGCCGTCGCCGCGGAGGCTGGCGGCGCCAACGGAGCGGAACCACAGGTAGCCGCCCGAGCCAAGACGCATGCGATAGGTGACGTCGAGGCGGGGGTTGGAGCTCGCGCCCGTGGCGCAGGCCGCAACCGCCGCCTTGACCTGACCTATGTCATCCGGGTGGATGAGCTCGTTGAACTCGGCGGAGACGTCGCCGCCCGCGGCATAGCCAAGCATGCGGCGCAGGTCGGAGCCAAACCACACGCTCTCAAGCGCGCCGTCCGCGGCGCACGAAAGAGACCAGGTGCCCGTCTGGAAGACGTCGTTCACCAGCGAAAGCGTCTCGGCCTCGGGGGCCATGCGGGCCGAGAGCATCCAGCAGGTCTCGCCCTTCCCGTCCGTGACCTCGTCTTTGTTGAGCTGCACGTAGCAGGGAGCGCCCGTGGCGTCCTTGAGGCGGATGTGGTCGGTGGTCGCCTGTCGCAGGCCGAGCAGGGAGCCGAGCTGCTCGACGTCGCCGTCAAAGACGAAATCGCGCAGGGAGCGGCCGCAAAGGTCGCGGACGTGGTTGGGGTCATAGCCGAGGTTTTTGGCAAAGATCCTGCTGAGGAAGATGACGCTGAGCCCCTCGTCGTGATGGCCCATGGCAACGCCCACCGCCGTGCTGCGCTCAAGCAGGTCCTGGACGGCGTCCCTCGCATAAAGGTCGAGGTCAGCGTAGTCATCGGTGATTTGGAACTCATCGAATTTCATGAAGTCGTCTGCGTCGGGCGTGCCCAAGGCGGTTCCTTTGCGTCAAGCGGCCATACGTGAGGTTCGATGATACCGCACCCCTACTCGCTGCGCAGGGCCTCGACGGGGTCGCGCTTGCTGGCGTTGAAGCTCGGGATGAGGCCGCCAACCACCGTGAGCAGCACCGATATGCCAATGAGCACGAGGGCGGCCACGGCCGGCAGGTTCATGATGCCCGTCACGCCAAAGCCCTGCTCCACCGCCGCGTTCACGGGCAGCGACACAAGCAGCACCACGGCGATGGCCAGCACGCCCGCAAGCAGGCCCTCGATGAAGGTCTCGGCGATGAAGATGTTGGCCACGTTGCCCTTGGAGGCGCCCATGGCGCGCAGGATGCCGATCTCCTTCTTGCGCTCAAGCACGCTGATGTAGGTGATGATGCCGATCATGATGGAGCTCACCACCAGGCTGATGCTCACGAAGGCGATGAGCACCATGCTGATCATGTTCACGATGTCGGTGACCGAGGTCATGATGAGACCCACGTAGTCGGTGTAGGAGATGGCCTTGTCATCCTGCCCGGCGTTCTCCACCTGCTCGTTGTAGGCGTCAATCTGGGCAAGCACGCGCTCCTTGGCGGCAAAGTCCACCGGGTAGATGCTGATGGTCTGCGGGTCGTCGGCGCTCGCGTAGCCCAGGGTGGAGAGGTTGTTGTCGTAGGAGAGCGAGCTTGCGTTGGCGTAGCTCGTCATGAGCGAGGTGAGGTCGGCCGCCGTCATGTTGAACTTGATGGCGTTGGCAAAGGCGCTCGTGTCGATGTGGATGGCGTTTTGCATGCTTGCCGCGAGCTGGCTCGACATGCCCTCCATGGCGCTGCTCATGGCGCTCGTGAGCGCGGCCTGCATCTGGGAGCTCACCGCACCGGCGATCTTCTCGGTGACCTGGCCCATCATCTGCTGCATGGCGGCCTGCAGGTAGGGGGCGAAGCTGTTCTGCATGTAGTCTTGCAGCACGGCCTGGACCTTCTGCAGCATGGAAGCGCCGGAGATGGTCTGCACCTGTGCCATGAGGGCCTTGGCGTCCTCGTTGTTGGCGAGGTAGCTGGCGAAGGCCTCGTTGACCTTCTGCTGGTCGCTCACGTCGGTTCCGAGGGCCTTGAACTCGTCCGAAGCGATGAAGCCGCTCATGAGCTGCCCGGTGAGCGCGGAGACCTGCTGGGCCTCCTCGGGAGAGGTGGTCTCGCCCACGATGCCGGAGAAGTCAATCTGTGGCGCGGCGCCCATGACCGAGCTCATGTCCATGCCGTCCGTGACGCCGGAAAGGTCGATCTTCATGGAGCCCATGTCGATGCCGGACATGTCAAAGCCGGAAAGCGAGAGCGCCGAGCTGTCGAAGGAGAAGGCGCGCTGCATGGCGGCCTGGTCCACGCTGAACATGCTCGAGAGGTCCACGCCCTTCTTGCTCTCGTCCTTGAGCTCGTCGAAGGTCTTGCCGGTGAAGACGTCCACGTCGGGGTTGGCGAGCTGCTGCCGCACCACCTCGGAGCTCGCGGCCTCGTCCATGAGCTTTTGGGTGAGCTTGCTCGTGTAGGCCACGCCAGGCGTGAGGGCGCTCGAGCCGTCGCCGGTGGGCTGCACCACGCCCACGATCTTGAGGTCGAGGCCCTCTACCACCTTGCCCGCCATGAACTCGGCGTCGTTGCTCATGTCGGTCCAGCCGCCGGTCTCGTCGTTCTTCTTGTAGGCCTGCGAGGGCGAAAGCACCTTGAACTTGAGCGAGAGGGCGTCGTCGTAGGTGAAGCTCACGTCGTCGTTGTTTACCTCGGGCATATCGTCCGAGGAGGAGAGCGACTTGCTCACCAGCTCGTTCATTTCGTCGATGTCAAGAACGCCCAGCGTATAGAGGGTGTAGTCGCTCACCCGCCCGCTCTTGGAGAGTACGAGCACGGCTTCGTCGGCCTCGGTTGCCCAGCGGCCCGCCACGACGTCGTACTGGCTGTTCAGCAGGTCCTGGTCGTCGAGCATCTCGTTGAAGACGCTCGTGCCGCTCATGGTCGAGGTGGTGGCCGAGGCCATGCCGGTGCTGAGCGCCTCGGTCATGGAATTGGGCACGAGCTTCTCGGGGTCAGCGCCGTCCTGCTCGCGGTAGACGATGGGCGAGATGCCGTAGCCGTACTGCACGGCGTTGACGTCCTCGTCCATGCCGTCCCAGCCCGCGTCCAGGAAGCTCTTGAAGCTGGAGAGGTCGTTGGACTTCACGCTCGCGAACATGTCCTTCACGGAGTTGATGACCGAGATTTGGCCGTCTGCCGAGCCGTCCTCTCCCCCGTCATCGGTGTTGCCGCCGCCAAACATGCTGCTCAGGTCATAGCTCTGCTTGGTGATGGAAAGCGGGTAGCTGGAGAGGGTGTCGCGCTCCACCTTGGCGATGTAGTCGTTGACGCCGTTGGAGAGCGCCAGGATCGCCGCGATGCCGATGATGCCGATGGAGCCGGCAAAGGCCGTCATGAAGGTGCGGCCCTTCTTGGTGAGCAGGTTGTTGGCCGAAAGCGAGAGCGCCGTGAGGAAGCCCATGGACGAGCGGCGGCGCGGCTGCTCCGAGCCCGCCTCGGAGGCCTTCTGCAGCGTGTACTCCGCCTCGTCGATGGGGCGGGTGTCGCCCACGATGCGGCCGTCCTTGATGCGCACGATGCGCGTGGCGTAGTCCTCGGCCAGTTGCGGGTTGTGCGTCACCATGATCACCAGGCGGTCCTTAGCCACCTCGGCGAGCAGGTCCATGACCTGGATGCCCGTCTCGGTGTCAAGCGCGCCGGTAGGCTCGTCGGCCAGCACGATCTCTGGGTCGTTCACGAGGGCGCGGGCGATGGCCACGCGCTGCATCTGGCCGCCCGAGAGCTGGGCGGGGCGCTTGTCCACGTGGTCTGCCAGGCCCACGCGCTCAAGCGCCTCGCGGGCGCGCCGCCGCCGCTCGCCCGCGCTCACGTTGCCCAGCGTAAGCGCAAGCTCCACGTTCTGCAGCACGCTCTGGTGCGGGATGAGGTTGTAGCTCTGGAAGACGAAGCCGATGCGGTGGTTGCGGTAGGTGTCCCAATCGGCGTCAGAGTAGCTCGCCGTGGAGATGCCGTTCACCACGATGTCGCCCGAGTCCGCGTGGTCAAAGCCGCCGAGGATGTTGAGGAAGGTGGTCTTGCCCGAGCCGGAGGGGCCGAGCACCGCCACGAACTCGCTCTCGCGGAAGGTGATGGAGATGCCGTCGAGCGCGCGCTGGACAAAGTCGCCCGTCTTGTACGACTTGGTGATGCCTTGGATTTCGATCATCTGAGCTCCGTCTATGCGCGGGCGCCGGGCGCCCCGTGTCGTCTTGCCGAGAAGGCCTTGGTTGCTGCGGCGCGCCTGCCAGCTTTCGTTTGCACGCGGCACCCGCGTCGGAATTACCTAACTCTGTTAGGAACGATATAACCAAAGGGCCGGCGCGTAATCCGCCGACCCTCAATAAACCTTGCAAAAACTTGACTCGCCGAGCCGTAGCCTCGCGAGCTCGCATGTCGCACACCACAGTCCCAGCGACACGGCGGCCGCGTACCGCGCACCAATGGGCCGCAACCTCGCGAGTCCGCATGCCGCGCGCATCCGGCGAATGACTCCCGGGCCTGCGCGCCGGCGCCTCGCGCGCCCTAGCGATACAGCGGCAGCTGGCCCGTGACCGGGGCGATGGTGGCCATGTCCATGGGAGCAAAGCCCACGCAGGTCCAGCGGCTACCGCTCTCGTCAGGCTCGAGCTCGGTGCGGCAGGCGTCGCGGATGCAGAAGAAGTCCATGCCCTCCATGAGGCCGCGGGACTCGGCCCTGGCAACGAGCGAGGCCAGGGCGCGCTCGCCGTCCACGGCCAGCACGATCTTGGGCTCGCCGGCACGTACCCAGGCCGCCAGCACGTCGGCGTCCACCGAGGTGCGGGCGAGGCTGCCGCCCCACTCAAGGCCGATGGGCCCGGCCGCGGCGTCGCCCTCCACATAGCGCTGGGTGCCGGAGAGCAGCGCGGCCACGCTCGCGTGCGCCACCTGGGCGGCGAGCTTGCCCGCGCTCATGCCGAGCGAGCGGTCCACGACGATGTACTGGCGCACGTCCGGCACGCTCGGGGCCCCCTCAAAGGAGAGCTCGTTCTTCTGGATTGCGCTGGTATCCAGCGTTGCTGCGGCCATAGGTCCCCCTAGCCCATCGCGGCGCGCGCCTCATCTATGACGCGACGCATCTCGGCCTGCACGGCCTGCTCGGTATTCTTCCCAATGACGCGCTCGGCAATCTGCTTGACGGCATAGCGGCCGTTGCCCATGACGACGGGATGGCCCACCATGCGCAGGATCTCGTAGTCGTTCATCGCGTCGCCAAAGGCCATGACCTCGTCGGGGCCGATGCCCAGGTGGTCCATGAGCTGGCGGATGCCGGTGGCCTTGGAGACGCCGTGCTGCATGACGTCGATCCACCTAGAGCCCGAGGGCGCAAAGACAAAGGAGTCGCCCAGCTCGCGCTGCAGCACGTAGGCCATGTCCATGATGTAGTCGGGCGTGTCGCAGAAGATGGAGGTCTTGATGATGTTGACCTCGGGCGAGGGCACGTCGAGCACGCGGACGGCCGAGAGCAGGTCCTTGTCGATCTCGCGCTCAAAGCGGTTCTCGTCGTCGAGCAGGAAGCTCTGCGTGCGGTCGAACAGGGCGATGTGCAGGCAGTCGAAGTTGTCCACCGTGGCCTTGAGGCGCTTGAGCGCCATGTGCGAGAAGACCTCGCGGTCAATCAGCTTGCCACCCGCCACGACCTGGGCGCCGTTGCTCGCCACGAAGTCCATCTCGTCCACCACGGGGGCAAAGAACTCGTTCAGGGTGTCGAGGCGACGGCCCGAGCTCGCGGCGAAGTGGACGCCCACCTCGGCCAGCTCTCGGATGAGGCCAAAGGTCTCCTTGGGCACCTCGGCGTGCTCGTCGAGCAGGGTGCCGTCCATATCGGAGGCGATAAGCTTGATCATGGGCATCCTTTCTTGGTTCGTGTTCGGACGTGCTGGGTGGCTGGATTGCCGAAATGGCGCGATTGGGGCGGCTGGCGGAGCATGCGCAGGTGCGGCGGCAGCCGGCTCACGCGAACGGGACAGGCTTTCCGTCCACGCCTTCATGCCACTTGCCCGCAGGCTCGAGCCGTGGCGCTCCCCCTCGCTCCCCTAGCCCTGCTCCACGGCGAAGCGGGCGACGAGGTTCTCCAGAGCGTCGACCATCAGCTCCAGGCTGCGCACGGGAATGAACTCGCGCACGCCATGGAAGTTGTGGCCGCCGGTGGGCAGGTTGGGGCAAGGCAGGCCGCGGAAGGTGAGCTGCGCGCCGTCGGTGCCGCCGCGCGTGGGCGCCACGTAGCAGTCCATGCCGCAATCCGCCATGGCCGCGAGGGCGTTGTCCTTGAGGAAGTCCATGCCCTCCATGCGCTCGACCATGTTGCGGTACTGCTCGCGGATCTCCACCTCAACCGTACCTGCTCCGTAGCGGGCATTGAGGAATGAAGCGATATCATAAAGCTGCTGCTCACGGGCCGCAAAACGCTCGGAGTCAAAGTCGCGCACGATGTAGGTGAGCGTGGCCTTGCCCGAAGTGCCGCCCATCTCGATGGGATGGAAGAAGCCCTCGTAGCCCTCGGTGTGCTCGGGGCGTTCGGCCGCCGGCAGCAGCGAGTCAAACTCGCGCAGCACCGTGATGGCGTTCACCATGACGTTCTTGGCGCTGCCGGGGTGGATGTCAACGCCGGTGGCCGTCACCGTGGCCTGCGAGGCCGAGAAGCACTCCCAGCTAAACTCGCCCAGGTCCTCGCCGTCCACCGTATAGGCCCAGGTGGCCCCAAAGGCGTCCAGGTCGAGCAGGGAGGCGCCGTGGCCAATCTCCTCGTCCGGGACGAAGGCGATCTTGAGCGTGGGGTGCGCGATCTCGGGGTTTGCCACCAGGCGGGCGAGCAGGGCCATGATCTCGGCCACGCCGGCCTTGTCATCGGCGCCGAGCAGGGTGGTGCCGTCGGTGAGGACGATGTCCTGGCCCTGGAGCTTATTGAGTGCCGGCAGCTCCTCGGGCGTGGTCTGGACGGTCTTGCCGTTGTGCTCGCCAGCCACGAGCGGGCCGCCCTCGTAGCGCACGATGTGGGGCTTCACGCCGCTCGCTGGCGCGTCGGGCGCGGTGTCGATGTGGGCGATGAGGCCCAGCGCGGGCAGGCCCTCGGCGCCGGCCGAGGCCGGCAGGCTCGCCGTGACATAGGCGCTCTCCGTCTTGGTGACGTCCTCGCAGCCGAGGGCGGCAAGCTCGTCGGCAAGCATGCGGGCGAGGTCGTGCTGGCAAGCGGTTGAGGGCGTGGCTTCCTCATTGTGCGGGTCGCTTTGGGTGTCAACCTGCACGTAGCGCAAGAAACGCTCGAGCACATCGCTGGGCTTAGGGTCGTAGCTGGGCATTCTTCCTCCTTTTTGGCGCCAACCGGCTTGCCGGCGGCGCGCGTAATCTCCCCTAGCACTATACCGCGCGCCATCCGTCCAGGCAGCCAAGCCAAGTCAGCGCCTCGCAAGGAAATCTGAGCGGACAATGCCATCTATAGCTCCCGGCACTCGTTAAGTTTCACACAGAAGCCAAGTAGGCCAATGAACCTGATCATGTCCGCAGCCTGCGAACGAATACTCATGTCCCATTCGTAACCACTCATGGGACTTCAAACCTGCCAGGCAGACACGTTTGGGTCATTCGTAGGCATCCGCGAGACCGGGGACCCGTCAGCTGGCTACTTTTGGGCCCTACGTAGATACCTGCAGGGTTGCACACCTACCAGCCAGCTACGTTTGGGTCATACGGGGATGCGGACAAATAGTTGGATCGCAGCGGTCCGGTTAGGAGTTCGCAGATGCCAAGCTACACGAAAGAGCAAAAGCGCAGGGCGCCGGACGTCGTCGAGGAGTGCGGCGAGTCGGTCACGCGCGCCATACGTAGGCGCCCGCAGGGTTGCATACCTACCAGCCAGCTACGTTTGGGTCATACGTAGCCGGCTGTGGGCATCTCCACACGTGGTCATTTTTCATAAATCACAAACATGCAGGTAGATGAGTTAAAAAATCCCAACCCGTGCTCACGATTATTTAACGGACATGCCATACAGCTACGTTTGGGTCATCCGTAGCCGCATGCGAGCATCCCAACCTGCCAAACGGATACGTTTGCGTCATTCGTAGCCGTATGCGAGCAACCCAACCTGCTAACTAGATACGTTTGGGTCATACGTAGCCGGCTGTGGGCATCTCCACACGTGGCCATTTTTCATAAATCACAAACATGCAGGTAGATGAGTTAAAAAATCCCAACCCGTGCTCACGATTATTTAACGGACATGCCATACAGCTACGTTTGGGTCATCCGTAGCCGCATGCGAGCAACCCAGCCTGCCAACCGGATACGTTTGGGTCATTCGTAGCCGTATGCGAGCAGCCCAACCTGCCAACTAGATACGTTTGGGTCATTCGTAGGCACATGAAAGGGTTGGCGCGAACGAACACGGCGAAACGAGAGAGCGTGGCAGACGCGGCGGATAGGCGTGGCAGGCGCGGCGGATAGGCGTGGCAGACGGGGTACCATAGGTGAGTTGAATGCGATGAGATTCGGCGCGGCCGCATGGCGCGCAGCAAGGAGCAAACGTGGCGAAGATATATGAGGGCGCGGACCCCGTGCGCCTGAGCGAGGCAAACAAGCTCTACCTCTACCAGCTGCTGAGCGAGGCCATCGGCATCGGCAAGCAGACCTTCATGCCGCGCGCGCTCGAGGCGTTGGAGGCCGCCGAGATCACGCCCGAAACCCTGGGCTACGCCGACGGACAGGCGCTCTTTGCCGCGCTGGCAGACTTTGTGCAGCTCACGCCCTTCAAGGGCGGCCGCCTCTACGTCGCGCTGACCCGCCGCACGGACTTTGACGAGGCCCTCGAGGCCACGCAGGCCAGCACCCAGCCCGCCGGCGGCAAGCAGGGCGGCAAGGGCAAGCCCTGGAAGCGCAAGAAGGCTGTCCTCAAGCCCCAGCGCCCCAAGCTCCTCGAGCCCAAGCCCGAAGAAGCGGAAGCTCCCTCAGAAGAACAAACCGCAGCTAGTAAGCCCGAGGAAAATGCCGGCGGTGAGACCGCGCACGCAGAGGAAGACGCTGTCGTGCCCGGCGATGGCAATACGGTGCAGGTAGGGACCGCCGCCGCAATGGCGAATGCGGAAGCAGCGACATCCGGGCCGGTTGCTTCCTCTCCTGCTAACGAGGGCTCGGAGCAAGGCGCTACCAGCGTCGGCGTTGACGAGCCCGCTGGTCAGTCCATCCCTGCCAATGAGAAGGCAGAAGCCACCGAAGGCGCCTCCGATACGCAGGCTCCCGTCGCCACGGCTCCCGCCAAGGCGAGCGGCCTTGCCTCGCTTCTTGAGCAGATTGAGGCCCAGACGCCCAAGGCGGAGTCTGATGCATCTGCCGACGACCAGAATAAATCGCAGGTAAGCGCCGCAAAGTCCAGCCCCGCCGCCACGGATAACGCAAGCGCAGCCACAAAGCCTTCCGTCACTCCCGCACAGGAGCCTGCGGCCGCCGATGTCTCCACGGTCGCGAGCGCAAGTACGTCCGCGCAAGTCAGCGCCACGCAGGCGCCGGCTCCGGCCACTGCGCCCGCGCGCCCCAGCATCCTCGAGCAGATCGCCGCGCAGACCCCCGCACCCGCTAAGCCCGCGCCGGCCCCCGCGCCCGTTGCACAGACCCCCGCGCCCGCCGCTCCGGCGTCCGAGCCGGCCGCAACCGCCACGCAGCTTCGCCGTTCCAACGCCGGCCTTCCCACCTCGTTCATCGACGAGGTCTCGCCCAAGGCCGCGCTCATGGGCATGCTCACGCGGATGCTGCCGATGGACGCCGACATCCTCACCATCCTCGACGAGGACTGGCGCGTGGCCCGCGCCACCGGCACGGCCACCGGCTCGCGCAACCTCGTCACCTTCCCCTTGCGCTACCTGCAGGAAGACGGCTCGGCCCCCGTCACCGTCACCATCAAGCGCACCACCAAGGCCACCGACGCGCGCCGCTGGCAGCTCGCTTTGGTGGACGGCGACGACGGCACGGGGCGCGCCCACGAGTCCGTGGGCCTCGAGGGCCTGCCGCAGGAGCAGGGTGGTTGCTGGGCCCAGCTCACGCCCGCATCCCACGCCAGGGGCAGTGCGGCCGACCCGGCCCGCAGCCTCGCCCAGTTCATGGAGCTCGGCACCTGGGAGCAGGCCCTCGGCACCCTTGCCACGGCCGCCGCGCCCGAGCGTTGGAACTACCCCGGCGAGGGCGTGGGCGCCAAGAGCCGCTACGGCGTGCTGCGCGACTACCTTTCCGCCACGCTCGCCCGCGTTCGCGAGACCGGGGCGATGGCCACGGCCGCAGACGGCAGCTTCGCCGCCTTCGACACCGGCCTTCTCACCCCCATGGACGAGAAGCTCTACGCCGTGCTCACGCCCACCGGCACCGACATCCCCTGGCACCTCGAGGGCTTTGCCACGCCGGGCGCAGGCGAGCTGGGCGGCCGCCTCACGGCCACCTTTGCCGAGCTGCCCGACCAGGCAAGCTACCTCACCTCAATCGATGACCTCGTGCTGCGCGCCGGCGCCATGGTCATCCCCGACTACCGCTCCGTGCTCTCCGACGACCTCGACCGCCTGCCCGCGGGCTGGCTCGCCGAGCAGCTCGAGGTCACGTCCGCGGCCGCCGCGTTCCAGGCCCTCGCTGCGGCGGGCGCCCCAGCCGAGCACGAGGGCGCCAAGCGCAGCCTCGCCCACGCCATCACCGACGAGCCGGCGACCTTCCGCCGCTTGTGCCGCGCCCTCGACGACGCCATCGAGCTCTCCGTGCGCCGCGCGCGCCAGAGCTACCGCCACGTGGCCCCGGCCTACGACGCCGCGCGCAACCGCATGCTGCTCCTGCTGCCGCTGGCCCTGGTTGACGAGGCGACCGCCGACTGCGCGCTGGCCCTCGAGCTCATGCCGAGCGGCGCCTACCAGGCCGCCGCGGTGGTCACCCTGCCGGCCGCCTACGGCGCCGCCCGCCCCGTCAGCGCCCAGATGCCCGCCTGGCTCACCGCCGAGAAGGCCCTGGGGTAGGCAGCGGCGACCGCCCGCGGAGGATACTTGACCGTTCGCCGGCACGCTTTTGACGGAGCGGCAATCCGCCCCATAGGTTAAATAGCGGATTGTCACTCCGTCTTGGAGGCATCACCGGATCGAGACGATGTCGCGTCAGCGCCATTCGGTCACACGGTCACCCTCATGCCTCGCATGCGTGGAGGAGGTACGATCCCGTGAAAGTCATTCGCAAAATCAACAACAACATTGCGCTCTGCCAAGACGGCAAGGGTCGTGTCCTCGTCGCACTCGGCAAGGGCATCGGGTTTCCCAAGATGCCGTATGAGCTCACCGACATGAGCCTCGTCCAGAGCACGTACTACAACATCAGCCCGCAGTACCTCGACATGCTCGACGGCATCCCGGCAAACGTGCTCGAGTTCACGGCGACAGTGGTGGACAACGCCCGCAAGGCGCTGCCCTACCCCTTGAGCCCAAACCTGCTGCTCACGCTGGCGGACCACATCGCGTTCGCGCTCGTGCGCAAGCAGCAGGGCATCAAGGTCCCCATGCCGCTCACCTATGACCTCGAGATCAACTACCCCGCCGAGATGAAGCTCGCCAAGCAGACCCTGACGCGCATCTGGGTGACCTTCCACACCCGCCTTCCCGAAAACGAGGCGTCGGGGATCTGCATGGGGCTCGTCAACGCGCGCATCTACGACGAGCCCGACGGCAGCTGCCACGACGAGGACGCCGACCACGTCATCGTGAACGAGGTCACGCGCATCGTCGAAGACTCGATGGAGGTCTCCATCGACCGCAAGGCGTTCAACTACGCCCGCTTCGCGACGCACGTCCGCTACATGCTGCAGCGCCTTCGTGGCGAGGGCTGCCTCGAGACCGTCAACGAGGAGCTGTACCAGTCGGTGCACGCTTCCCACGCAGATACGGCCGACTGCGTGGACAAGATCTCCGACTATCTGGGGCAGCGCTGGAACTACGTGCTCAACGACGAGGAACGTCTCTATCTCATGTTGCACATCAACAGGATCTGCAACGCCCAGGAGCAGTAGGGCCGCCGCGCGCGGCCGCTCCTTCCCCTTTCCACCGAAAGGAAAACTCAGATGGCCACCAGCCAAGAGCTCGCCCAGAGCATCCTCGATGCCGTGGGCGGCCCCGCAAACGTATCGTTTTGCACCCACTGCATGACCCGCCTGCGCTTTGTCCTCAAGGACTTCAGCCTGGCAGACACCGACAGGATCGAGTCCATGAAGGGCGTCGTCGGTTGTCTCGAGAGCGCGGGCCAGCTCCAAATCATCGTCGGCACCACCGTCGACAAGGTCTACGACGCGGTCTGCGACCTCGGCGGCTTTGAGAAGGAGGCACCTGCCTCAGACCCCGCCGCCGCAGGCGAGGGCGAGAAGAGGCTCACGCCCAAGCAGGTCATGGACAACGTGCTCAACACCCTCTCCGGCTGCCTCACGCCGCTTCTGCCCGTCATCATCGGCGCCGGCCTCGTCCGCATGCTGCCGACCCTGTTTGGCCCCACCATGCTGGGCCTTCTCTCCGAGCAAGACAGCACCTACCGCATCCTCAACATCGTGGGCGACGCGGCCTTCTACTACCTGCCTATCTTCATGGCCATCACCGCGTCGCAGAAGTTCAACTGCTCGATGGTGCTCTCCGTGCTCTTTGCCGCCGTCCTTCTGCACCCCGACTTTTTGCAGGTGGTGACCGACGGCGAGCCCTTCTCGGTCTACGGCATCCCGATGAAACTCACCACTTACTCCAACACCATCGTGCCGACGCTTCTGGCCACCTGGGCCTTCTCCTACGTGGAGCGCGGCCTCAAGCGCGTCGTGCCCGATGTCCTGCGCTCCATCGCCATCCCCGCGCTTTCCATCCTCATCATGTTGCCGCTCGAGCTGTGCCTCATCGGCCCCATCGGCGCCGTGATCGGCGACGGCATCGGCGCCTCGGTCACCACGCTGCGCTCTGGCCTGGGCTTCCTGGGCGTCGGCCTGCTCTCGGCCACCTACCTGCTGCTCGTTGCCACGGGCATGCACCTGGCGCTCTCGGCCGTGGCCATCACCATCTTCACCTCGCAGGGCACCGAGAACATGGTCTTCGTGGCGCTGCCCATCGCCATGTTCGTCTGCATGGGCCTGGCGGCCGGCGTCTTCCTTCGCGGCCGCGACGCCGAGACCAAGGAGCTGGGCCTCAGCTGCCTTTTGGCCCAGGCGCTGGGCGGCGTGTCCGAACCCACCATCTACGGCATCATCCTGCGCCACCGCTGGACCATCCTCTACACCGTCATCGGCGGCTTTGCGGGCGGCGTGTGGGCAGGCATCACCGACGTCACGTTCAACAACTTCACCAGCACCAACATCCTCATCCCCATGTGCTACATCGGCAGCACCTCCAACCTGGTCAACGGCTGCATCTCGATCGGCCTCGGCTTTGCCGTGACGCTGGCGCTCACGCTCGTGCTGGGCATCGACGGCCCCAGGGCCGCCCAGGACAAGCCCGCAGACGCAAAGGAGGCCTAAGCCATGGCCACGTTTGACATCCCCGAGGGCTTCCCCGCCGGCTTTGAGTGGGGCGCGGCCTTTGCCGCCAACCAGATGGAGGGCGCCTGGGACCTGGACGGCAAGGGCCCCAGCGTCGCCGACATCAACGAGTACAAGAAGGACCTCCCGCCCGAGAAGCGCTCCAACAAGGAGGTCACCTCGGACTTCGTAAGGAACGCCATCCCCGGCGAGGGGCGCAACTTCCCCAAGCGCCGCGGCATCGACTTCTACCACACCTACCCGTCCGACCTGGCACTTCTTGGCGAGTGCGGCTTCAACGCCTACCGCACCTCCATCGACTGGGCGCGAATCTACCCCAACGGCGTCGACGAGGAACCCAACGAGGCCGGCCTGGCCTTCTACGACCACCTCTTTGACGAGGTCATCGCCCAGGGCATGGAGCCCATGGTCACGGTGAGCCACTACGAGATGCCGCTCTGCCTCACCGAGCGCTACTGTGGCTGGTACTCGCGCGAGACGCTGGACTGCTTCGTGAAGCTCTGCCAGACGGTCTTCGACCGCTACGCCGGCAAGGTGAGGCACTGGATCCTCGTGAACCAGATCAACCTCATCGCCTTCGAGTCGTTCAACCACCTGGGCATCGCGGCCGACAAGGTGGAGAACCTTGCCCAGGCCAAGTGGCAGGGAGTCCACAACGAGATGATCGCCTGCGCCCTGGCAACCGAGTACGCCCACGAGGTGCACCCCGAGATGCGCGTCGGCATGATGGTCTACGCCGACCACTGCGCCGCCGCCTCCCCCGCGCCCGAGGACACGCTCGCGGCCATGCGCTACAACCAGATGCACTACTTCTTTGGCGACGTGCTGCTGCGCGGCTCCTACCCCGGCTACGCCAAGCGCTACTTTGCCGACCACGGCATCGAGATTGCCTTTGGCCCGGACGACGAGCGGGCGCTGGCCGCCGGCACCGCCGACTTCTTCACCTTCTCCTACTACTACACGCGCATGATTGACGCGGTCAACTACGCGGCTGACGGCATCGGCATGATCAACCCCGAGCTCAAGGCCAACGCCTGGGGCTGGAGCGTCGACCCGCTCAACCTGCGCGTGGTGCTCAACGAGTACTGGGATCGCTGGCAAAAGCCCATGTACATCACCGAATGCGGCATGGGCTTCTACGACAAGCTCGAGGACGGCCAGGTGCACGACCCTTACCGCGAGGAGTTCTTCCGCGCGCACATCGAGCAGATGCGCGAGGCCATCCGCGACGGCGTTGACCTGCGCGGCTTCTACGCCTGGGCGCCGCTTGACATCGTGAGCTGCTCCTCGTGCGAGATGACCAAGCGCTACGGCTTCATCTACGTCGACCTGGACGACTACGGCGAGGGCACCGGTGCGCGCATCAAGAAGGACAGCTTCGCCTGGATGCAGAAGGTCATCGCCTCCAACGGCGAGCAGCTGTAGGGCAAGCCCTACTCCTGCGGCACCTCGCCGGTGGCGAGGATGGCCTCGAGCGCGTCCTCGTCCAGCACGGGCACGCCCAGCTGCTGGGCCTTGGTGAGCTTGGAGCCGGCCGCCTCGCCGGCGATGACGTAGCTCGTCTTCTTGGAGACCGAGCCGCTCACCTTGGCTCCAAAGGCCTGCAATGCGGCCTTGGCGTCGTCGCGCTTGTGGCGCTCGAGCGTGCCGGTGAGCACGAAGGTGAGGCCCGCGAGCGTCTGCGGCCCCGCCTCGGCGGCCCGCTCCTCCTCGAGGACCACGCCGGCCTTCTGCAGGCGGTCGAGCACCGCAAGGTTCTCCTCCACGCTCAAGAACTCGCGCACGCTGTGGGCGATCTTGGGGCCAACGCCCTCCACCGAGGCAATCTGCTCCTCGTCTGCGGCCATGAGGTTGGCAAGCGAGCCGAACTGCTTGGCAAGCGAGCGGGCCACCTGCTCGCCCACGTGGCGAATGCCCAGGCCAAACAGTACGCACGCAAGCCCGCGCCCGCGGCTGGCGGCGATCTGGTCCATCACCTTGGCGGCGATGACCTTGCCCACCAGGATGTCCTCGCCGGCCACGCTCACGCGGCCCGTGGGGCAGCCCGCCAGCGCAGGCTCCGTGAGGGAGTCGTAGAAGTCGGCCACGTCGGAGACGAGCCCGGCCGCCACGAGCTTGCCGATGAGCTCGTCGCCCAGGCCGTCGATGTCCATGGCCTTGCGGCTCACCCAGTGGCAGAGGCGCTCGTGGGCCTGGGCCGGGCAGTCGATGGAGACGCAGCGGTAGGCCACCTCGCCCTCCTCGCGAAGGACCGGGCTGCCGCAGCTCGGGCAGTTCGTTGGCATGTGGAACTCGGCGGCGTCTGCCGGACGCAGCTCGAGCACCGGGCCCACCACCTCGGGGATGACGTCGCCGGCCTTGTGGACCACGATGGTGTCGCCCACGCGGACGTTCTTGCGGCGGATCTCGT
>CAVJWS010000042.1:0-16992 GCA_963653485.1 Prevotella sp. CAG:279 | reverse complement strand
CGAAGACCACGCGGTCGGCCACGTCGTGGGCAAAGCCCATCTCGTGCGTGACGCAAACCATGGTCATGCCCTCGTTGGCCAGCTCGCGCATGACGTCGAGGACCTCGCAGACCATCTCGGGGTCGAGCGCGCTCGTGGGCTCGTCGAAGAGCATGATGTCGGGGTCCATGCACAGGGCGCGGGCGATGGCCACGCGCTGCTGCTGGCCGCCGGAGAGCGAACGCGGCATGGCGTCGGCCTTCTCCACCAGGCCCACGCGGGTGAGCAGCTGCAGGGCCTTGGCCTTGGCCTGCTCGGGCGACTTGAGCTTGAGCTGCACGGGCGCCCAGGTGAGGTTCTCCAGCACGCTCATGTGCGGGAAGAGGTTGAACTGCTGGAACACCATGCCCATGTGCTGGCGGATGCTGTCGACGTCGGCGTCGTCGGCGGTGATGGACTCGCCGTCGACCAGAATCTCGCCGCTCGTGACGTCCTCCAGGCGGTTGAGGCAGCGCAGCAGGGTGGACTTGCCGGAGCCGGAGGGGCCGATGATGCAGACGACCTCGCCCTTCTCGACCTCCATGTCGATGCCCTTGAGCACCTCGTTGTCGCCGAAGTTCTTCTTAAGGCCCGTAACCTTGATCTTTGCCTCAGACATTATTTGCGGATCCTTTTCTCGAGGGCGGACGAAGCGATCATCAGCAGGCTCGTGAGCACGAGGAAGATGAGCGCCACCAGCGTGTAGGTGGAGAAGGAGTTGAACGTGCGGCCCACGTAGACCTTGGCCTGGTTCATGACCTCGGGCAGGCCGATGGCGTACATGATGGTGGAGTCCTTGAGGGTGATGATGACCTGGTTCACCAAGCTCGGCAGGCAGATGCGGATGGCCTGCGGGATGATGATCTTGGCCATGGAGGGCGCGTAGCCCACGCCGAGGCTGCGGGCGGCCTCCATCTGGCCCTTGTCAACCGACTGGATGGAGCCGCGGAAGATCTCGGAGATGTAGGCGCCGGAGTTGATGGTCATGGTGAACACGGTGGCCGTGACCACGTCGATGCGGAAGTTGGTGCCCGTAATCAGCTGGATGAGCTGCGGGATGGCGAAGTAGACGTAGAAGCCCTGCACCAGCATCGGCGTGCCGCGGATGATCCAGATGTAGAACTTGGCGATGCCGCGGAGCGGGGCGATCTTCGACATGTTCATGAGGCACGCGAAGATGCCCAGGAACAGGGCGAGGAACAGCGAGACGACGGTGACGAACGCCGTCATCTGCAGGCCGTTCAAGAGCAGCGGCGATGCCTCGTTAAACGTAGTGACGAGCTCTGCAAGACTCATGTGACTTCCCATCTATCCAGTAAAAACGAAGCAGGGCGCCCCGCAGAAGAGGGCGCCCTGCCCAAAAGACCAGTTACTCGCCGAGGTACTTGGCGCAAATCTCGTCGTACTTGCCGCTCGACTTGATGTCGGCGAGGCCGGCGTCGAAGGCCGCGAGCAGGTCGGCGTTCTCGCCCTTCTTGACGGCGAAGCCGTACTCGGCGGAGTAGTCGCCCTTCACGGTGTCGATGATCTCGAAGCCGTTGCCCTGGGTGATGCCGTAGGCCATGACCGGGTAGTCCTCGAAGCACACGACGGAGTTGCCGGTGAGGACGTCCTGGAACATGAGGTCGGTGGTGTCGAAGTAGGTGATGGTAAGGCCGTACTCGTCCTTCAGGCTCTCTGCGCAGGAGGCGCCGATGGTGGCCGTCTTGGCAGCGACGGTCTTGCCCTTGATGTCGTCGAGGGACTTGATGTCGCCGCCCTTCTTGGCCGCGATGGAGACGTAGGTCTCGTAGTAGCCGTCGGAGAAGTCGTACTTCTTCTTGCGCTCGTCGGTGATGGACATGCCGGCGATGACGCCGTCAGCCTGGCCGGACTCGAGGGCGGCAAGCGCGGCGTCGAAGCCGAGGGAGTTAATCTCGACCTCAAAGCCCTGGTCCTCGGCGACGGCGTTGAGGATGTCGACGTCGATGCCCACGAAGTCGCCGTTCTCGTCGGTGTACTCGAACGGGGCGTAGACGGTGTCCATGGCGATGACGAACTTCTTGCCGGCAACGCCTGAGGCGGAGGTGGAGGCGGCGTCGGTGCTGGCGCTGGAGCTCGAGCTGGAGCTGCCACCGCAGCCAACGAGGCCGAGGCCAAGGACGGCGGCGGAGGAGCCTGCGAGGGTGAGGAACTGGCGACGGCTGAACTTGGTGGACATGGTGTGCCTCCCATTGGTTTTGGGCCCGCGGAGGCGTCCGACCGCCCCTGCGCAAACTCGCTTGATGACGTTTTCGAAATTAGGCATCCAATGTTTCACCAAGATGAAGCGGCCCCCGATAGGGCGTTAATTAACGCAGCGACAAGCGCAGGGCAATCTGCCGGTAGCATTCTCGCAACAAACGGGGCAATTCGAAACCTAATCGAAGGTGAGCGCCCGTCAACCACGCGAACGCCGTGCCCCTCCACCGCTTGCCTCGTTGGGGCCGGCCCGCGCCCTTTGTCCCGCCCGACTGGGGCTATCCTTAAAACCGCGACTTCAATACGAGAACGGAGCCCCCATGGCTGGCAAAAAGCAGCAGGCCAATAGCCCAGACGCAGGACATTATCCGCTGGCGGCGACACGGCGCGGCGCCGGCCCCAGCGTTTCCAGGCGCGCCTTCCTCGCAATGCTCGGCTGCGGCCTCTTGGCGGGCTGCGCACAAGGCGGCGCGAGCTCAGACGCCGCCTCGGACGACGGGCGCCTTACCGTCTATGACGACGCGGCCCCGCAAGAGACAACCGTGACCATTTCCATGGTGGGCGACATCCTCGTCCACATGTGGGTCTGGAAGTGCGGCGAGGCCGCAGACGGCACGCGCAACTATGACGCGCTCTTTGAGCACGTGGCGCAAGACGTCGCCTCCTACGACTTCTCGCTGCTCGACCAAGAGACCGTGCTTGGTGGAGAGAGCTTTGGGTTCTCGGGCTATCCCACCTTCAATAGCCCGCAGGAGTTTGCCGACGCCGAAATCGCCGCAGGCTTTGACGGGTTCCTCCACGCCAACAACCACGCGCTCGACAAGGGCCTGGCTGCCATAGAGTCCGAGCTCTCCTATTGGCGCGAGCACTATCCCGAGGCCATCGTCACCGGCATGGCCGATTCGGAGGAGGCCGCGGCCGTGGTCCCCGTCGTCGAGCTCAGCGGCCACAAGATCGCGATCCTCAACTACACGCAGGACACCAATGGCATCCCACTGCCTGACGGCGCGCCCTGGGCCGTCCGCATGCTCACCGACGAGCAGGTGGAGTCCGACTTTGCCGTGGCCAAGGAGGCGGGCGCCGAGGCCTTTGTCGTCTGCCCCCACTGGGGAGAGGAGTTCGCCCCGACCCCCAACGACTTCCAGCGCTCTTGGGCCGAGAAGTTCGTCGAGCTGGGCGCCACGGTAATCTTTGGCAACCACGTGCACGCCCTCCAGCCCGTTGAGACGCTCTATGCAAGCGACGGCCGGGCGGTTCCGGTGTACTGGTCGCTCGGCAACTTCGTCTCCACCATGGTCGTTGAGGAGGGCATGGTTGGCGGCATGGCCCACGTGGCGATCAACTTCGTCGGCGACAGCGTCTCCGTCTCCGACGCGGGGCTCACGCCGTTGGTGACGCACAAGATCTACGGCCCCGGGCTCACCACCTACAAGCTGGCCGACTATACCGAGGAGCTTGCCAGCGCCAACGCCATCAGGAACGATTCGGGCTGCGGGGACTTCTCGCGCCAATGGTGCGTCGACTTCTGCGCGAGCCGCCTCGGCGATGGCTTCGATACCAGCACCTGCGAATACACGCTCGCACTGTAGGGGACGCTCGCGCCCTGCGCAGAGTTCGACCCTCCGCTACGGCATGAAAAAGGGACGGTGGCCGCGTGGGCCAACCGTCCCTAGCATGTACATGGTGGAGGCGCGGAGGAGTCCGCGTATTTGCTGCGCAAATACGCCCGGCTTCGGGTCCCTCCGGGACCCTCGCCCGCTCGCTAAAAACGCTTCGCGTTTTCTTGACGCTCGCGCCCTGCGCAGAGTTCGACCCTCCGCTACGGCATGAAAAAGGGACGGTGGCCGCGTGGGCCAACCGTCCCTAGCATGTACATGGTGGAGGCGCGGAGGATCGAACTCCGGTCCAAAGCAGTCCCCTGGCAGGTGTCTCCAAGCTCAGTTACCGATTAGGTCTCGGATGCGTCACGCTCGGTAGCCCGCGTTCGGCATCCCAGCTGGTTCGGTCTTATCGTGCGGCATACCAGCCACGTCCGCACGAGCATCTCCCTAAAATGACGTCGCCGCGGGAGCAGGAGAAACCCCCGTTTTGACGGCTGCTAATTAATTAAGCAGCGAGGGCGTAGTTGCCCTGGAAAGAGTTGTCGTCAATTCAATTTGACGGTACCCCTGTTTAACGTGGCGAGGAGACCACGGCTTGCTGCCCACCTCAGGACCACCCTGTCGAAACCAGTCGCCCCCAGGGTGATGCGGGGCCGGCGCCGGCTGTGCCGGCGCCACTGACCACCATGCAAATGTCAAAGGTACAAGCCCGAGCGAATGCGGTTATGCCGCACGCACCCAGGCGGAATTGCAGATTCTACTCGCTTTAGGCGAGGGAGTCCACCATGTCGACGAGGTCACCGAAGGTCTCGGGAATCTCCTCGCCGTCGAACTCGATGCCAAACTCGTCCTCACAAGACATGATGGCCTCGGCGATGGCAAGGCTGTCGAGGCCAAGCTCGGTCAGGACGGTGTCGTTGGTAATCTCGACGTCCTCAAGGCCGTCCTGCTCCTGGACGATCTTGACGATGCGGTCAAACGTGCTCTCCTCGGCCATTGCGGCCTCCTTCCAACATGGGCCCCTCGGGCCTTCTCTGACGCGCCTTACTATACCCATCGCCCGCGAGCCGAGCCGCGAAAATCGCGCGGGCGCCGCAACTCATCGGAGAGCGCCCGGGCGGCTTGGCGCGACGGGAATGGCCGCGCGATGATGCGGCAGGCCGCATGCGGGACCAATGCATCGCCCGGCGCGCAAGCCCGGCTCCAGCGCCGCAACAACTCCTAGCGGTTACGCTCCTTGAGCGTGCGGGCGATCTCTCGGTCAACGTCGCGCTTGGCCATGTCGGCTCGCTTGTCGTAGAGCTTCTTGCCGCGGCCCAGGCCGATGACGAGCTTGACGCGGTTGTGCTCGTCAAAGTACATCTCGAGCGGGACGAGGGCCATGCCCTTGGTGCGCAGCTTGCCGTCCAGGTAGTCAATCTGCTTGCGGTGCAGCAGCAGCTTGCGCTTGCGGTCGGAGTCCACGTTGAAGATGGTGCCGTGGCTGAAGGGGTGGATGTGCACGCCGTGCAGCCAGCACTCGCCGTTGCGGATGAGACAGAACGAGTCCGTGATCTGCGAGGCGCGCTCGCGCAGGCTCCTCACCTCGGTGCCCTTGAGGACGAGGCCCGCCTCGAAGGTTTCCTCGATGGCGTACTCGTGGCGCGCGGACTTGTTGCGCGCGATGGTCTTGCGCTCGCGCTTCTTAGGCATCGGCATGGTTGGCACCGCCCTTCTCGGAAGGCTCGGCGACAGCAGCGCCGTCAGCAGGCGCGGCGGAACCGGCGGCGCCGTCAGCGAGGGCGGCGGCGTCCGTGGCGGCAGCGCCTGCGGTAGTGGAGCCGTCAGCCGCAGCGGCCTCGCCCTCGTCAGCACCCTCCTCGTCGGACTCGCGGATGAGCGTGAGCAGCGCCTTCACGGCCGGCGCACCCACGAGGTCGCGCGCGCGGACGGTGAGCGTGGTGGCCAGCGCGCGGTCGGTCGCCGCCACGTCGGTGGCGCACATGAGAAGGCACAGCGCCACCTCGGCATTGGCGCCCTCGGGCAGGCCCTCCTGCGCGAGCACGGCCGCCGCCTGCTCGTCGGTGAGCGTATCGGGATCCTGGTCGGTGCCCTTCACGCGCTCGATGAGGCCATCCAGCACGTCGTCGGGCCACTCGAGCCTACGGGCGCAGCGCAGGGCCGCGGCCACGGCGGAGTCGACCCCGGTGTCCATGAAGTGGCGGGCAAAGTTGCAGAAGGCGCGCACGAGGTGGCGCACGTCGCTCGCGCGCTCAAAGACGGAGTAGGAAAGCGCGAGGTACTCATCCATGTCGCCGTTGGTGCGATAGAGCTCGGCGAGGTCGAGGCGGTAGCCGCACTCCATCGGGTTCCAGCGCACGGCCTGGCGCAGCGCCTCGGTGGCGGCAGCGTAGTCGCCCTCGCTCACCAGGGCAAAGGCGAGGTCGGCGTAGAGACGGTCGAGCGGCTCGCCCACGTCGTGCAGGGTGCGGGGATCCTTCTCCACGCGGCGGTAGCACAGGCGCTCAAAGACGGTGGGGAAGCTGAACCACTGCTCCTCCTCGCTCGCCACGCAGTTGCGATCCACGTACTCCTCGGCGTCGGCCGCGAGGCGCTCCAGCAGCTCGACGGCCAGCTCTCCCTGGCCACCGGCAAAGAGGCCCTCGGCGGCCTCGAGCTCCTCGGTCATGTTGGTGCGTTCGCTCATCTTCTGTCCTTTCGGGCGGAGGCATTCGCCCCGCCTGCAGAGCCCGCGTCGCGGCGTCCGCGCGCGAGCGAAAAGTCAATCTGTCCCCGCTCGGGGGTGCATCCGGCAACCGTCACGGCAACGCGCTGGCCAAGGCGCCAGACGGTGCCGCTCGCCTCGCCGGTAAGGCACATCCTACCCTCATCGTAGGCGAACCACTCCTCGCCAAGGGCGCGAATGGGCAGCAGGCCCTCGGCGCAGGTCTCGTCCAGACGGACGAACAGGCCGTAGCGAGCCACGCCCGTCACCACGCCCGAGTAGCTCTCCCCCACGTGAGTCTCCATGAGCTGGGCCATCTTGACCTTCTGGCTCTCGCGGGCGGCGGCGTCGGCGATGCGCTCGCGGTCAGAGCAGGTGCGGCAGAGCTGCGGCATGAGCCCGGCCGCGGCCCTGCGCGCCGCCTTGTCAAAGCCGGCCTCGCCGCCGTGGCCCAGCAGCGCCTTGAGCGCGCGGTGGACGGTGACGTCCGGGTAGCGGCGGATGGGCGAGGTAAAGTGGCAGTAGGCGTCCGCCCCCAGCGCGTAGTGGCCGTCGTTCCTGGGCAGGTAGACGGCCCGCTTCTGGGCGCGCAGCAGCAGGGCGTTGGCCGCGGCCTCGCCGGCCGTGCCCTTGGCGCGCCCGAGCACCGCCTGGATGGCGAAGGCGTCGCCGGCGCACAGGCGCTCGGCCTCGCCCGCACGCAGCAGGCCGAGCTCGCGCAGGGGCGCAACCGTTGCCATGAGCGAGTCGGGCGAGGGCGGCTCGTGCACGCGGAAGGCGGCGGGCAGGCTGGCCTCGCGGCCCGCGAGCATCCCGGCCACGGCCTCGTTGGCCAAGAGCATGGCTTCCTCCACAAGGGAGGTCGCCCGGGTGCGGCGACGCACGGAGACGCCGGTGGGCGTGCCATCCTCATCCAGCAGCACCTTGGCCTCGACGCCCTCAAAGTCAACGGCGCCGCGGCGGCGCCTCACCTCACGGCGAAGGCTCCCCACCTCGTCGAGCATGCGCAGCATCTCGGTCACTTGCTCGGGCGAGACACCCTCCTCGCAGGGAAGCTCCTCAGGGCTCGCCTCCCCCTCGAACAGCGCGTCCACCTCGTCGTAGCACAGGCGGGCGCCGGAACGAATCACCGAGCAGCACGCCCGGCTCGAGAGGACCTCGCCCGCGGCGCTGAGCTCGATGAACACGCTCATGGCAAGGCGGCTCACGCCGGGACGCAGCGAGCACACGTCGTCGCAGAGGCGCTCGGGCAGCATGGGCAGCACGCGGTCCACCAGGTAGGCCGAGCAGGTCCGAGCGCGGGCCTCGAGGTCAATCGCGGAGCCCCAACCAACGTAGTGCGTCACATCGGCGATGTGCACGCCCAGACGGAAGCCGCCCTCGATGCGCTCGCAGGAGACCGCGTCGTCAAAGTCCTTGGCCGTGGCCGGGTCAACCGTCACGCACAAAAGCCCGCGCAGGTCCTCGCGCCAGCCCTGGGCCGCAAGCACGGCATCCGCGTCGTCGACGATGCCGGCCGCCTGCCCAAGCGCGGGTTGCCCAAAGTGCACGGCCAAGCCGTGGCTCGCGATGATGCGCTCGATGGGCAAATCGGGCCCCTCGGGCCTGCCGATGCGTCGCTCCACCGTGACCACGCCCGCCTCGTAGCGGCTCGGATAGGTGAGGATGCGCGCCTCCACCACGTCTCCGGCGGCCACGCCCAGGCGCTCGGCGCTCACATCGTCCGGCAAGACGAAGAAATCGCGGCGGATGCGCTCGTCAAGCGGCACCACGGCGCCCAGGGGGCCGGCCACCTCAAAGGTGCCGACAAAGCGCTCGCAGGCACGGCGCAGCACTCCCTGTACCACGGCCTGGGGCTCGCCGGGACCACGCTTCACGAGCACGACGGTGGCTTCGTCGCCGTCCATGCCCTCGCGCAGGCCGCCGCGGGCCACCAAGAAGGTTCCCTCGGCCGTCTCGACCGTGGCGGAGCCGGGACGCGCCACATGGAGCGTGCCCGCTAACGCCGCATGCCGGCCCCGCGTGGGACCGGCATGCCGTTGGTTTGAAGTCTTATGACGCCTCTTGGCCATCCGGCTCCCTAGACCTTGAGGTAGCGCCTCATGGCGATAAGCGAGCCGAAGGTGCCGATGATCAGGCCCATGGCCACGAGCAGGCCGTAGGTCGACATGGTGGCCCGCGCGTTGATGCTGAAGCTCAGGAAGGTGATGCGCTCGGCAAGCATCGGCAAGCCAAAGCGGCGAATCACCTCAAGCGCGGCGATGGAGAAGATCGAACCAAAGAGCGCTTGGAGGATGCCCTCCATGATGAACGGCCCGCGGATGAAGCCGTTCGAGGCGCCCACGAGACGCTGGATGGCAATCTCGCGGCGGCGCGCGGAGATGGAGAGGCGAATCGTGTTGTTGATGAACACGAATGCCACGAAGGTGAGCAGCGCCACGAGGATGAGCGTGATGATGCGGATCCAGTTCGTCACGGTGAAGAGGCGCTCAACGGTGCCCTGGCCATACTGGACCTGGTCGGCCGGGTCGGAGGTGGTACCGTCCTCGTTGGTGGTGACGTCGGCCACCGCCGCAAAGTCGGCGTCGGAGCCGAGGCGCTTGGCCACGCCCTCGACGTCCTGCGGGTCGGTGAGCTTGATGACGAGCGAGGCCGGGATGGGGTTGCGGTCATCGAGGGCCGCAACGGCATCGGCCGCGTTCTTCTTGGTCATGGTGTCGCGGTACTCGGCAAGGGCCTCGTCCTTGCTCTTGTACGTCACGGACTCGACCTCGTCCCAACCCTCGACCTTGGACTTGAGCGAGTCGACGGCGGACTCGTCGGCGTTGTCGGAGAGGAACGCCTGGATGGTGACCTGATCCTCCACGGTGCCGACCATGCCGTCGAGCAGGACGGAGCCCATGGCGAACAGGCCGATGATGAACAACGACAGGAAGATGGTAACGACGGCGCCAAAGGTGGTGGAGCCGTTACGCACGAAGTGGTGCCCCGCTTCGCGAATTGAATAGCCAATGTTAGACGGCGCCATAGTAGCCATAGCCTCCCTTCTCCTGGTCACGGACGACGTGGCCGGCCTCCAGCGCGATGACGCGCTTGCGCATGGAGTCGACCATCTCGCGGTCGTGCGTCGCCATGAGGATCGTGGTGCCCGTGCGGTTGATTCGCTCGAGCAGCTTCATGATGCCCAGCGAGATCGCCGGGTCGAGGTTTCCCGTGGGCTCGTCGCAGACAAGCAGCGGCGGGCGGTTGACCATCGCTCGGGCGACGGAGACGCGCTGCTGCTCGCCGCCGGAGAGCTGGTCGGGGTAGACGTCCATCTTCTCGCCCAGGCCGACGAGGCGGAGCACCTCGGGCACCTGCGCCTTGATGACGGAGCGCGGCTTGCCGATGCACTCGAGGGCAAAGGCCACGTTGTCAAAGATGGTCTTGTCGGGCAGGAGCTTGAAGTCCTGGAACACGCAGCCAATCTGGCGGCGCAGGTAGGGCACCTTCCAGTTGCGCATGGAGGTGAGGTCCTGGCCGGCCACCATGACGCGGCCCTCGGTGGGCTTGAGCTCGCGGGTGACGAGCTTGAGGAAGGTCGACTTGCCGGAGCCGGAGTGGCCCACCAAAAAGACGAACTCGCCGGCGTAGACGTCGACGTCGACGTTGGAGAGCGCGGGCTTGTTGGGCTGGGCCGGATACACGACCGAGACGCCCTGGAACGAGATGACCGGCACGCCGCCGTTGTTCACCTGGGCGGTAGCGCTGCCAGACTGGCTCGTGATGGGCGCGAAGGTGGTGGTGAAGCCGGCCTCCTGGCTGGGGTCGTAGGCAGCCTCGGCAGCCGGGGCGGCCTGGACGGGCTCAGGCGCGGGAGCGGGCGCAACCGGCGCGAGCGGATCGGGCAGCTGGGAGGCGTCCGGCGTATTGGCCTGAACGGCCGGCTCGACCGCATAGGCAGCCTGGGCGGCAAAGCTCGCCTGGGCGCCGGCGTTGAACGCCGCGGGCTGGACGGCAGGCTGCTCGTAGGCAGGCCGCGTCGCCGGCGCCTCATACTGGACGGCCTCGTAGGTGGGCTGGGCGGCAGGCTGCTCATACGCGGGCTGCTCGTAGGCAGGCTGCGCCACGGTGGCGTCGTACTGGGCCACGGGCTGCTCGTAGGCCATCTGAGACGGCGCGGCGTCATAGGTCGCCGCGGGCTGCTCGGCGTAGGCGGGGGCGGCGTAGGCCTGCTGGGCGGCGAAGCTCGCCTGGTCACCAGGGCTTACCTCATAGACGGGCTGCTCGGCCGGCGCCTGCTCGTAGGCGGGAGCCTGAGCCTGGTAGGCAGAGGCCTGCTCGTAGGCGGGAGCCTGGGCCTGGTAGGCAGAGGCCTGCTCGCGATACGCGGACGCCTGCTCGCGGTAGGCCGCGGCCTGCTCGCGGTAGGCGGCAGCCTGGTCCTGATAGGCAGCGGTCTGGTTGTCGTAGAGAGGCGCCTGTTCTTGAACGGGTTGATAGGCAGTTGCCTCGGCCGAAGCCGGGTCATACTGCAGAGGGCTCGCCTGCGCCGCCTGGTAGGCAACGTCGGGCTGCTGTTCGTACGCCATGGCGTCTGGTTGGGCCTGCGCCATGTCGTCCTGTCCCTCGCTGCTGCGGAAGTGGTCAGCCACTTATTGCTCCTTTTTTCGCGCGATAGGAAGGCGGATACGCACAGCATGATACCAAACGCGAGGTAGGCACCACAGAGGACACATACCGGGCGAGAGCCGCGGAGCGGCGCGAGACCGCGCGCCAAAGCTCGTCCGCCCGGCATGGCAGCCCAGCGCCGCCAGGCATGACTTAAACCATCCATGCCACCGTTCATCTGGGATTTGTTGCCCCCCCCAGCGAAAAAGAGGCACCCCGGTTTCCCAGGGCGCCCCGTGGCCGTCATAGGCGACGGCAGGCTATGCAATGGGAACGACTAGGCGTTCTTGACCTTCTCCCAGTCGGCCGTGAAGGACGCGAGGCCCTTGTCGGTGAGCGGGTGGTGCACGCACTTCTTGAGCGCGGCGAACGGCACCGTGGCGATGTCGGCGCCCATGAGGGCGGCCTGGGTGACGTGGTTGGGGGTGCGCACGGAGGCGGTGATGATCTCGGGGCCGTCCTCCTGCTCCCAGTAGCCGTAGTCGTAGTTCTTCACGCAGGTGACCACGGTCTCGAGCTGCTCGATGCCGTCCTCTCCGATGTCATCGAAGCGTCCGACGAACGGCGAGATGTAACGGGCGCCGGCGGAGGCGGCGAGCAGGGCCTGCGGGGCGGAGAAGATGAGCGTCATGTTGACGCGGATGCCCTCGGTGGCCAGCACGTGCGTGGCGGGCAGGGAAGCCTCGCAGATGGGGAGCTTGACGACGATGTTGGGGGCGATGGCGGCCAGGCGACGGCCCTCGGCGATCATCTCCTCGGTGGTCTCGGCCGTGGACTCGGCGGAGACGGGGATGTCCTTGCAAATCTCGCAGATCTTGGCCATGTGGTTCTCAAAGTCGGCGAGCTTGCCGCCCGTACGGGCGTACAGGGTCGGGTTCGTGGTGACGCCGGCCAGGATGCCCCAGCTCTCTGCCTCACGGATCTCGTCAAGGTCGGCGGTGTCGATAAAGAACTTCATGCAGATCCTCCCATTTCAACACGGCTTTGTTTGCATGCGGATGCGACGCGTTGGGCGGATGCTGATGGCCCGTCGGCCCGGCTGCAACCTTCCCCCCTTGGCAGGTAGCAGCCGGGCCACGGCTATAAGCATACGAGCCTTTCGGCCGCAACGTAAACGTACACGCATCAGGGGTCATTTACTACCCCCAGTCGGCAAACGGGCTGGTAACGTACGCAATTTGTTTCTCTGTTACGCGATTAACCAAACGCGTATACTCTTGAATCATCACATGGGGCGCACGTCAAGAAGTATTTGAATTATTCCGCCAGCGTTTTTGGTGCCCCGGAAGGAGACCGCATGTCCGGCAGAGTCACGATCGTGGATGTCGCCAAACTCGCTGAAACCTCCACCGCATCGGTCTCCTACTACCTCAACGGCAAGCTCGAGAAGCTCGGAAAACCCACGCAGCAGCGCATCGCCGACGCCATCCGCGAGACGGGCTACGTGCCCAACGCGCAGGCCCAGGCCCTTTCCGGCAAGCCCACCCACGTCATCGGCCTCGTGATGCTCGACAACACCAACCTGTGGGCGGGACAGATCCAGGGCGGCGTGGAGAGCGTGGCGCGCGAGGCGGGTTTCCAGACCGTCGTCTGCGGCACCGCCTTTGACCGCGACAACGAGCAGGCCTGCGTCGAGAAGCTCCTCTCACTGGGCGTGGACGGCTTCATCATCCAGCCCACCTCCAACTTCAAGGCCGTGCACGACCGCATCCGCCGCGCCGGCAGGCCCGTCGTCTTCTTTGACTGCGACACCTTTGACCACCAGGCAACTTGGGTCAAGGCAAACTTCTACGACGGCGTCTACAACGCCATCCAGACCTGTATCGAGCGCGGCTACGACCGCTTCGTGAGCGTGGCCGCCCCCAGCAGCGGCAAGGCGCAGCTGCGCACCCGCATCGAGCGCATGAGCGCCTTCAGCGACGCGCTTTCGGCCCACAAGCTCGACTTTGAGGAGATCGAGATCGACCACGAGACGCCGACGGTCTCCGAGCTCTACCAGCGCCTCAAGTACACTATCTCGCCGGCGCACCGCACCCTCGTGTTCGCCCAGAACCAGTGGGGCCTCGCCCGTGTCTACCAGGCGCTTGAGAACTCGCGCCACCTCATGCCCGAGCGCATCGGCCTGCTCGGTCTCAACTGCGCCGACTGGACGCCGCTCACCACGCCCTCCATCTCCACCATCATCGAGCCGGTTCGCCAGGAGGGGCGCCTCGCCTGCCAGATGCTCATCGACATCCTCGAGGACGAGAACACGCGCCCGCGACAAGAGATCCTCTCCTGCCGCACCCGCTGGCTCGACTCCACGCTGTAGGCAATAAACCCCGGCTAAGCGCATGCAAAAAGGGCGCCGCACGCGAGGTGCGACGCCCTTGGCAAAGCTATGTGCCTAAACCCTAGGCGAGCAGGCCCTTGACGGTCTGTTCAAGGTCGGCGGCGGTGAGCTTGAACTCCTTCTGCAGGAAGTCGGCGGTGCCCACCTGGCCAAAGCTCTCGACCAGGCCGTGACGCTTGAACGGCGCGGCAACGCCGTTCTCGGCGAGCACGGAGGCGACGGCGTCGCCCAGGCCACCGATGACACCATGGTTCTCGAAGGTCACGACGGCCTTCTTGCCCTTGGCCTCGGAGAGCAGGAGCTCCTCGTCGAGCGGCTTGATGCAGAACATGTCGATGACCTCGGCGGAGATGCCCTCCTTGGCGAGGTTCTCGGCGGCGTCGAGCGCGTCGGAGACGAGGCGGCCGGCGGAGACGATCAGCACGTCGGAGCCCTCGCGCAGGACGTTGCCCTTGCCAAGCTCGAAGGTGGAGTCCTCGGTGTAGACGTTGCGGATGGCCTTGCGGTCGCCACGGAAGTAGTTGATGCCGGGCAGGCCAGCGCACTCGCGGACGATCCAGGCCATCTGGGTGGCGTCGGCGGCGTCAAAGACGCGGGCGTTCGGGATGGTGCGCATGATGGCGACGTCGTCGAAGGACGTGTGGGTACCACCGTTGGCGGCGACGGAGAAGCCCGGGTCGGAGCCGTAGATGTTGATGGTGTTGTGCGCATAGGCGCCAGAGAGGTAGATCTGGTCAAAGGCGCGGCGGGCGACGAACGGCGCAAAGGTGTGCACGAAGGGAACGAAGCCCTCGGAGGACATGCCGGCGGCGACGCCCATCATGTTGGCCTCGGAAATGCCGCACTCGATGAAGTTGTCGGGGTTGGAAGCCTTGATCTTCAGCGAGTTGCTGGCGCCGCCGAGGTCGGCCTCGAGCATGACGATCTTGTCGTTCTCGGCAATGAGCTTCTGGAGGGTCTCCATAACGACGTTACGGAGGTCAGCGCCGGTGGCGTTGCGGTCATCAGTGAGCTTGAACATTAGGCGACCTCCCCCTCGAGCTCGGCGATCTTGGCGTTGAGGCTATCGACGGCGTCCTGCGCGGCCTGCTTGTCAGCCTCGGCGGTGAACTTGGGGGCGTGGTTGGAGACCATGTCCTCGAAGTACTTCACGCCGGCGCCCTTGACGGTGTCGAGCACGATGCAGAGGGCCTCGCCCTTGTGCTGCTTGGCCTCGGTGATGGCGGCGTCCACGGCGACGATGTCCTGGCCGTTGACCTTCTGGGTGTAGAAGCCGAAGGCGCGCATCTTCTCGGCGAGGTCGAACGGGTTCATGATGTCCTTGGTCCAACCGTCAAGCTGGCGCTTGTTGTCGTCGATGAAGACGATGAGGTTGTCCATCTTGTAGTTGGCGATGTACTGGAAGGCCTCCCAGCACTGGCCCTCGTTGAGCTCGCCGTCGCCCACCACGAGGTAGGTGTAGGCGTCGGAGCCCTTCTTGGCGAGGGCGGTGGCGATGCCGGCGGCGGTGGAGCAGCCCTGGCCGAGGGAGCCGGTCGTCATGTCGACGCCCGGGGTCTTCAGACGGTCGGGGTGGCTCGGCAGGTTGGTGCCGCCGTCGTTCAAGGTGAACAGCATGTCACGGTCGAAGAAGCCGCGCTCGGCGAGCACGGAGTACCAGGCCGGGCCGGCGTGGCCCTTGGACAGCACGAGGCGGTCACGGTCTTCCCACTTGGGGTTCTTGGGGTCGTGCTTGAGCTGCTTGCCGTAGAGAACGGCCATGAGCTCGACGATGGAGAGCGAGCCGCCCAGGTGGCCGTAGCCACGGTGCAGCAGCATCTCGACGACGTCGCGGCGGACCTTGGTCGCCAGCAGCTCGAGCTCCTTCTGCTCCTTCTGTTCCATGAGACTCCTTTGGTCTAATGGTGTACCGACAATTCGTAACGTTGCTTTTCCAGAGGAACGTCAGCGGCAAGTGTAGCCCATACAGGCCTCCAAGTTGCGGTATTAACCAAAAAATTTCGGCAAAACCGCAGGTGAAAGGCTTAACAACGAAATTTTCTACGAGGCGCTCACTTGGAGAACTCGTCAAAGACGTCGGCGCACTCATCCACGAAGTCAACCGCAACGGCCACCTTTGCTAGCCGTAGCTACCAATTTTGCTAGCTGTATCTATCATTTTTGCTAGGTGTATCTAGCATTTTTGGTAGCTGTATCTAGCAAATTTCCCAAATAGCTGAAGAGCGGCGTCGATCATGCCGGACGGCGACCTTCCACCTTGCCGATTTTCGAGGCACATACGCGAAGGTCACGAGTTTGTAGCGCCGCAGCCGCCGGGCGTCGTCCGGCGAAACAGCCTGTTGATGCTCCATGCGCACGCACGGCCAGCATTGCATGTCATCTGGGGCTACTTGGCATAGACGGCTTGTCGACGGCAGGCCGCCGCCCCGCCATAAGAAAGGAGCCCGCACGCGGCGGGCTCCTGAAGAGGAAAAGCTCATTCGGTTCGAAGCGCACCCCTATGACGCGCTGCCTCTTGCGGCCAAACACTTACTTATGTCGCGCCGCCTCTTGCGACCAAACGCCTACTTCATCGAGGCGCGGCAGTCGTCGATGATCTTGCGGACGGCGGCGGCGTTGGCGGCGATCTCGTCAGCGGAGCCCTTGGTGAGCAGGCCGCCCATGCCGGCGCAGTCGATGCCGCCCTCAATCCACTCGTGGAGGTTCTCCAGGTTGATGCCGCCGGAGGCCATGAGCGGCATCCAGGGCGTGGGCGTCTTAAACAGGCCGATGAGGCTCGGGCCGTAGACGTTGGAGATGGGGAAGCACTTGATGAAGGCGGCGCCGGTGGACAGCGCGTGGTTGGCCTCGGTCATCGTGGTGCAGCCGGGGGCGTAGGGAATCTGGTAGAGGTTGCAGATCTCGGAGACGCCCTCGGAGTAGCAGTTGGCCACGATGAACTGGGCGCCGGCGATGATGGCCATGCGCGCGGTGGCGGCGTCCATGACGGTGCCGGCGCCGACGATCATCTCATCGCCGAACTTGGCCTTGATGGCGCTGATGACCTCGCCGGCGTTGGGCAGGGTGTAGCTGATCTCCATGGCGTGGACGCCGCCACGCACGAGGCCCTCGGCAATCTCGATGCCGCGCTCGGCGGTGGGAACGCGCACGACGGCGAACGCGCAGGTGTCATACAGGGCCTGGGTAATGGCGGCCTTCTGCATCTTCATGGCAAGTCCTTTCAGTAAGAAGTTGCCGCCCGCGTCCTCCCCCTTGTGGACGCAGGCGGCCGCAGCGGGTGGCTACTCGTGGGCGATGCCGTAGTGGTCGAGCATGGCGAAGATCTGCTCGTCCACGCCCTCGGCAACCTCGGTGACCGGGAAGCGGGCGGGGCCGACGGGGATGCCGGCCAGCTCGAGCGAGCGCTTGAGGGTCTGCGGGGTGGAGCCGAGGTGCAGGATGTCGCGGATGGGCTCGATCTCGGCCTG
>CAVJWS010000041.1:0-17972 GCA_963653485.1 Prevotella sp. CAG:279 | reverse complement strand
AGAAGACCACGAGCAAAAACCCGCGCTCCACGGTGGGCACGGTCACGGAAATCTATGACTACCTGCGCCTGCTCTACGCGCGCGTAGGCACGCCGCACTGCCCGGAGTGCGGCCGCACCATCGAGCGCCAGACCACCGACCAGGTGGCCGACAAGGTGCTCGAGGCCGGCCAGGGCAGGCGCGCCTTCGTCCTGGCGCCGGTGGTGGTTGGCCGCAAGGGCGAGTTCGCCAAGCTCTTCGAGGACCTGCGCGCCGAGGGCTTCTCCCGCGTGCGCGTTGACGAGGAGGTCCGCGAGCTCGAGGAAGACATCAAGCTCGACAAGAAGTTCAAGCACAACATCGAGGTCGTGGTAGACCGCATCGTCATCCGGCAGACGAGCCTGGGCCGCATCGCCGAGGCCGTGGAGACGGCCACGCGCCTGGCCGCCGGCAAGGTGGGCGTGTACCTGCTCCCAGACCGCGACGACCCGGAGGGCATCCCTGGCGAGCTGCTGCAATACTCGCTGGCGCTGGCCTGCCCCATCCACGGCCACTCCATGGATGACCCGCAGCCCCGTGACTTCTCCTTCAACGCCCCCTACGGCGCCTGCCCGGAGTGCGACGGCCTGGGCTTCAAGCGCGTGGTGGACGCCGAGATGCTCATCGAGGACCCAAACCTCAGCGTCTCCGAGGGCGTGTTCGGCACCTTCTTCGGCCGCTCCAACTACTACCCGCAGGTGCTCGCCGCCGTCTGCCGCCACTTCAAGGCAAGTCCCGACACCCCGTGGAAGAAGCTCCCGCAAAAGGTGAAGGACGCCCTGCTCGACGGCCTGGGCTCCACCAAGGTCCGCGTCGACTACCATACGCTGGACGGCCGCGACACCCACTGGCTCACGACCTTCTCGGGCGTCCGTTCCGTGCTGTTCGAGAAGTACAACGAGACCACCAACGAGAAGATGCGCGCCCGCCTGGAGAAGTACATCCACGAGGCGCCCTGCCCCGCCTGCAAGGGCGCGCGCCTCAAGCCCGAGATGCTCGCCGTGACGGTGGGGGAGAGGTCCATCTACGAGGTCTGCTGCATGAGCTGCAAGGAGGCCCTGGACTTCTTCGCCTCCCTCGAGCTCACCGAGCGCCAGCAGTTCATCGGCGGGCGCATCGTGAAGGAGATCGTGGAGCGCCTGCGGTTTTTGGTGGACGTGGGCCTGGACTACCTCACGCTCTCGCGCGCCTCGGCCACGCTCTCCGGCGGCGAGGCCCAGCGCATCCGCCTGGCCACCCAGATCGGCGCCGGCCTCATGGGCGTGCTCTACATCCTGGACGAGCCCTCCATCGGCCTGCACCAGCGCGACAACGACCGCCTCATCAAGACGCTCGAGCGCCTTCGTGACCAGGGCAACACCGTCATCGTGGTGGAGCACGACGAGGACACCATCCGTGCGGCCGACTACGTGCTCGACATGGGTCCCGGTGCCGGCGAGCTGGGAGGCAAGGTCGTGGCGGCCGGCACGCCGGAGGAGATTTGCGAGGCCGAGGGCTCCGTCACGGGAGACTACCTCACTGGCCGGCGCCTCATCCGCCTGCCTGAGAAGCGCCGCAAGCCCGGCCGCGGGGCACTCAAAATCACCGGTGCCTCCCACAACAACCTCAAGAACGTGAGCGTCAGCATCGAGTTCGGCACGCTCACCGTGGTGACGGGCGTCTCGGGCTCGGGCAAGAGCTCGCTGGTCACCGACACGCTGGCGCCGGCGCTCACCAACGCCGTCCATCGCTCCCTGCGCCCCGTGGGCGCCTACAAGAAGCTCACCGGCGTGGACCAGATCGACAAGGTCATCGACATCGACCAGAGCCCCATCGGCCGCACGCCGCGCTCAAACCCGGCCACCTACATCGGCCTGTGGGACGACCTGCGCGCCCTGTTCTCCTCCACGCCCGAGAGCCGCGCGAGGGGCTACAGCCCCGGGCGCTTCTCGTTCAACGTCTCCGGCGGCCGCTGCGAGGCCTGCAAGGGCGACGGCCAGATCAAGATCGAGATGAACTTCCTGCCCGACGTCTACGTGCCCTGCGAGGTCTGCCACGGCGCGCGCTACAACCGCGAGACGCTCGAGGTGAAGTACCACGGCAAGTCCATCTCGGACGTGCTCGACATGAGCGTGACCGAGGCCCTGGCCTTCTTTGGCAACATCCCGCGCATCAAGAACAAGCTCCAGACCCTCTACGACGTGGGCCTGGGCTACATCCGCCTGGGCCAGCCCGCCACCACGCTCTCGGGCGGCGAGGCCCAGCGCGTGAAGCTCGCCAAGGAGCTCCACCGCCAGCAGACGGGCAAGACCTTCTACATCCTGGACGAGCCCACCACGGGCCTGCACTTCGAGGACGTGCGCCAGTTGCTGGACGTTCTCCAGCGCCTGGTGGACGCCGGCAACACCGTGCTGGTGATCGAGCACAACCTCGACGTCATCAAGGTGGCCGACCGCCTCATCGACATGGGCCCGGAGGGCGGCGACGGCGGCGGCACCGTGGTGTGCGCCGGCACGCCCGAGCAGGTCGCCACCTGCGAGCAGAGCTACACGGGCAAGTTCTTGGGTCCGGTGCTCGAGCGCACGCGCGAGCTTCAGCGAGCAAAGGAGCGGTGATGGCCCGCAAGGAGAGAGTCCAGAAGACCAACGCCATGCGCGAGCTCGAGCGTGGCGGCGTCACCTACGAGGCCATCACCTTTGAGGAGCCGGACCCCTCCGGCGTGAGGGACCTTGGCGTGCAGATTGCGAACCTGCTTGGCTATGACCCCGAGCAGGGCTTCAAGACGCTCGTCTGCGTAACGCCTTCGGGCGGCCACGTGGTCTGCTGCGTCCCCAGCGGAAGCGAGCTCGACCTCAAGAAGGCCGCGGCCGCCGCGGGCGAGAAGAGCCTCTCGCTCATGCACGTGGCCGACCTCGAGCCGACGACGGGCTACGTGCGCGGCGGTTGCTCGCCGGTTGGCATGAAGAAGCAGTTTCCCACCCTTATCGACGAGACGGCGCAGCTCTTTGACGAGGTCTATATCTCCGGCGGCCGCCTGGGCCTCACGCTTAAGCTCGGCTCGGAGGCGCTGGTGGACTTTTTGGGCGCCACGCTCGCAGACATCTGCCGGGACGCGGTCCTGTAGCTAGGAGCCCGTACGGCTGGCGGCTCGTTGCTTGCGGTGCATAAAGACTTTGCCCGTTGTCCGTGCCGGTTGCGTGCGCGGTTTTGCCTGATTTTGCAGGCTATGGCTCGAATGGACCATTTATGCGGGTCATACCGCCTACGGTAATTTTGCCGCCGCCTACAAAAATTATTGAATATTTCGTAAATGTTAAAACGGCGGCGCGTATCAGCCCTGCTGAACGCCTGCTTGAAGCTGAGCGGCTAGGATAGGCAAACACGCCCGGGGGGTAGGCCTTCCCCGCGAGCGCACATACACAAGCCACAGAAGGCCACGCATAGAGGAGGATGAAAGATGGAGTCCAACCGTTTGACCCGCAGGAACTTCGTAAAGCTGTCTGGTGCCGCGGGCATTCTAAGCGCTGCTGGCCTCGCTGGCTGCGGCAACTCCAGCTCCTCGAGCGCTGGCTCTTCTGAGAGCACCAGCACCGAGGGCAACTTCAAGCTCGGCCACATCGGACCGCTGACCGGTGCCGCCGCCCTGTACGGCGAGGCCACCAACAACGGCGCCCAGCTTGCCGTCGAGGAGATCAACGCCGCCGGTGGCGCCGTCAAGTTCGACTTCAACTCCCAGGACGACGAGCACGACCCCGAGAAGTCCGTCAACGCCTACAACAACCTCAAGGACTGGGGCCTGCAGGCTCTCGTGGGCTGCACCACCACCAACCCCTGCGTCGCCGTCTCCGCCGAGACCAACGCCGACAACGTCTTCCAGCTGACCCCCTCCGCGTCCTCCAACGACGTCATCGGTGGCCAGGCTGACGACGACGGCAACGTGACGGTCGCCCGCAAGGACAACGTGTTCCAGATGTGCTTCACCGACCCCAACCAGGGCACCGCTTCGGCCAAGTACCTCAAGAGCAAGGGCCTGGGCTCCAAGATCGCCGTCATCTACAACAACTCCGACGCCTACTCCACGGGCATCTACAAGAAGTTCGAGGCCGAGGCTGCCAACCAGGGCCTGGATATCGTCTCCGTCACCACCTTCACCGACGACTCCGCCAACGACTTCTCCGTGCAGCTCAACGACGCCAAGAACGCCGGCGCCGACCTCGTCTTCCTGCCCATCTACTACTCCCCGGCCGCCCTCATCCTCACGCAGGCCAGCGACATGGGCTTCAAGACCTCGTTCTTCGGCTGCGACGGCCTTGACGGCATCCTCACCGTCGAGGGCTTCAACACCGACCTCGCCGAGGGCGTCATGCTCCTGACCCCGTTCGTGGCCACCGCCACCGACGAGAAGACCTCGGCCTTCACCAAGGCCTACAAGGAGGCCTTCGGCTCCGACCCGATCCAGTTCGCCGCTGACGCCTATGACTGCGTCTACGTCATCGCCGAGCTGCTCGAGAAGACCGGCTGCACCGCCGACATGAGCGCTTCCGACATCTCCGACGCCCTCAAGAACGGCATCGTCAACGGCTACACCTACTCTGGCCTCACCGGCGAGAACATGACCTGGTCCGACTCCGGCGAGGTTTCCAAGGAGCCCAAGGGCATGGTCATCAAGGGCGGCGAGTACCAGCCCCTGGACTAAAGCCCGGGCACTTGGCGTCAAGCCTGAAGCTGTTAACAAGCGAGCGGGAGCCATCTTATGGGGTGGCTCCCGCTTGTCGGTAGGAATGGAGAGTTGCGGGGGAGTGTCCGGCTGGTTGCCGGCGGGTTTCTCGCAACACGAATCGAAAGGAGGCGGTATGGCATGGGCTTTCTGACGAACCTCATCAACGGGCTTTCGCTCGGCAGCGTGTACGCGATCATCGCCCTGGGTTACACCATGGTGTACGGCATCGCCAAGATGCTGAACTTCGCCCACGGCGACGTCATCATGGTCGGCGGCTACGTGTGCTTCTGCGCGGTCAACTACCTTGGCCTGCCCACCGGCGTGAGCGTGCTTCTGTCCATCGTGGCCTGCACCGTCCTCGGCATCATCATCGAGCGCCTGGCCTACAAGCCGCTGCGCAACGCCCCGTCGCTCGACGTCCTCATCACCGCCATTGGCGTGAGCTACTTTTTGCAGAATGCCGCCCTGCTCATCTGGGGCTCCGACACCAAGTCGTTCCCGTCTGTGGTGAGCCTGCCCTCCGTCTCGCTCTTTGGCGGCCAGCTCGTCGTCAGCGCCATCACCATCGTCACGGTGGTCTCGGGCGTCGTCGTCATGCTGGGCCTCACGGCGTTCACCTCCAAGACCCGCATGGGCAAGGCCATGCGCGCCTGCTCCGAGGACCGTGGCGCCGCAACGCTCATGGGCATCAACGTGAACTCCACCATCTCGCTCACCTTCGCCATCGGTTCGGGCCTGGCCGCCATCGCCGGCGTGCTCATGTGCAGCGCCTATCCGACGCTTGTCCCCACCACGGGCTCCCTGCCGGGCATCAAGGCCTTCACTGCCGCCGTCATCGGAGGCATCGGCTCCATCCCGGGCGCCTTCCTCGGCGGCCTGGTGCTGGGCGTCATCGAGATCTTCGCCAAGGCCTACGTGGGCACTCAGCTCGCCGACGCCATCGTGTTCGCCGTGCTGATCGTGGTGCTCATCGTCAAGCCCACCGGCCTTCTCGGCAAGACCATCAGGGAGAAGGTGTAGCGCCATGGCAGAAAAGACCCAGACAGCGCCCGCGCACGTCATCAGCAAGCACCTGCGCTCCAACCTCATCACCTATGCCATCATCATCGGCTTCTTTGTCGTGATGACCGCCCTCGACGCCACCGGCATCCTCACCAACTCGCTTGCCGGCCAGCTCGTGCCCATCTGCGCCTATGTGTGCATGGCAGTCTCGCTCAACCTCGTCGTGGGCATCTCGGGCGAGCTCTCGCTTGGCCACGCCGGCTTCATGAGCGTGGGCGCCTTCTCCGGCGTCGTGGCCTTCTCCTGCGTGGGCGGCCTCGTGGGCAACGGCATCCTCGCCTATGTCATCGCCCTCGTCGTCGCGGCGGCCCTGGCCGCCATCGCCGGCGCCATCATCGGCGTGCCGGTCATGCGCCTGCACGGCGACTACCTCGCCATCGTGACCCTCGCCTTTGGTGAGATCATCAAGAACATCCTCAACAACCTCTACGTCGGCCTCGACGTGAGCGGCCTGCACTTCTCGCTCACCGACGCCAAGTCTCTTGGCATGCAGGGCGGCACGTTGCTCATCAACGGCCCGCAGGGCGCCACCGGCATCACCAAGATGTCCACCTTCGTCATCGGCATCGTGCTCGTGCTCATCACGGTCACCGTGGTGCTCAACATCGTGAACAGCCGCACCGGCCGCGCCATCATGAGCATTCGCGACAACCGCATCGCCGCCGAGTCCGTGGGCATCAACGTCACCAAGTACCGCATGATCGCCTTCGTGGTGGCCGCCGCCCTGGCCGGCGCCGCCGGCTGCTTCTACGCCATGGGCTACAGCAGCATCGTCCCCAAGAAGTTCGACTTCAACACCTCGATCCTCGTGCTCGTCTTCGTGGTGCTGGGCGGCATGGGCAACATCCGCGGCTCCATCATCTCGGCCGCCGTGCTCACGGTCCTGCCCGAGATGCTGCGCGCCATCTCCGACTGGCGCATGCTCATCTACGCCGTGGTCCTCATCCTGGTGATGATCGTCTCCAACAACCCGCTGCTCCGTCAGTTCGTCGATCGCATCAAGGCCAAGGTCAAGAGGCCCGTTAAGATGCCGTCCATGCCGCAGGAGGGTGGTGAGGCACATGAGTAACCCCACTGATGCCTTCAAGCGTGCCGCCGAGCAGCGCCGCGAGGAGACCAAGATGGTCCCGCTGCCCACCGACTCCATCGTGCCCGAGCGCGACGTGAACGAGCGCCCCGTGCTCGAGTGCCGTCACCTCGGGATCGACTTCGGCGGCCTGCACGCGGTGAGCGACTTCAACTTCACCGTGGGCAAGACCGAGATCGCCGGACTCATCGGCCCCAACGGCGCCGGCAAGACCACCGTGTTCAACCTGCTTACCAAGGTCTACGACCCCACCTACGGCATGGTCATGCTTGACGGCCGGGACACCGCCGGCATGGACGCCGCGGCCGCCAGCCGCCTGGGCGTGGCCCGTACCTTCCAGAACATCCGCCTGTTCTCCTCGCTCACCGTGGAGGACAACGTGAAGATCGGCCTGCACAACCAGGTCAAGGAGGGCATGTGGAGCTCTGTGTTCCGCCTGCCGTCCTACTGGAGCGCCGAGAAGAAGATGCACGAGCGTGCCCTTGAGCTGCTCGACGTCTTTGACATGAGCGTCTACGCCAACCACGTGGCGGGCTCTCTGCCCTACGGCGCCCAGCGCAGGCTCGAGATCGTGCGAGCGCTTGCCACCAACCCCAAGCTTTTGCTGCTCGACGAGCCGGCCGCCGGCATGAACCCGTCCGAGACGGCCGAGCTCATGGACAACATCCGCAAGATTCGCGACGAGTTCCAGATCGCCATCATGCTCATCGAGCACGACATGGACCTCGTCATGGGCATCTGCGAGGGCATCGCGGTGCTCAACTACGGCAAGATCATCGCCAAGGGCACCCCAGAGCAGATCCAGTCAAACCCGCAGGTCATCGAGGCCTACCTGGGCAAGCAGGACGACGAGCCCGCGACTGCGGCAGACGAGGAGGCCTAGCATGAGCATTCTTCACGTTGAGGACCTCAACGTCTACTACGGCTCCATCCACGCGGTGAAGGGCATATCCTTCGACGTGGAGGAGGGCGAGATCGTGACCCTCATCGGCGCCAACGGCGCCGGCAAGTCCACGACGCTCAACACCGTGGCCGGCCTTCTCAAGCCGCGCCAGGGCAAGGTGGAGTTTGAGGGCCAGAGCCTTTTGGGCGTGCCGCCCCACACCATCGTGGGCAAGGGCATGGCTCTGTGCCCCGAGGGCCGTCGCGTGTTCCTGCAGATGAGCGTGCGCGAGAACCTCGAGATGGGCGCCTTCACGCGCAAGGACGCCAAGGAGATCGCCGATTCGCTCGAGATGGTCTTCGACCGCTTCCCGCGCCTGAAGGAGCGCGAGGGCCAGAGCGCCGGCACCCTCTCCGGCGGCGAGCAGCAGATGCTGGCCATGGGCCGCGCCCTCATGAGCAAGCCGCGCCTGCTCATGCTCGACGAGCCCTCCATGGGCCTGGCCCCCATCCTGGTGCAGGAGATCTTTGACATCATCAAGAGCCTGCACGAGGCCGGCACCACGGTGCTGCTGGTGGAGCAAAACGCCCGCATGGCGCTTTCGGTCGCGGACCGCGCCTACGTGCTCGAGACCGGCCGCGTCTCCATGAGCGGCGACGCTGCCGAGCTCGCCAACGACGACCGCGTCAAGCAGGCCTACCTCGGCGGCTGATGCTGCGGCGGCAACGTGGCCACTGCGCCGCTGACGCGGGGTAGCGGCTGCGAGGTTGCTTTCTGCTCGTGCGCGAAGAGGCGGCTGTGAGACCGCCCCTCTGCTTGCGCGCGGGGCAGCTGCATCCACAACGAACGACCTATGGCCGGTGCCTTTGGGCGCCGGCCTTTTTGTCTTTCGACGGCTTGGGTAAAAGGCACCGCACGGGCCGGGCTGGCATCCGAGGCTGCCGGGAAGGCGGCGCATGGGCCACGTCGGCCCCGAGGCCGCTGGGAGGGAGCCGCCAGAAAAGCCCGTGGGGGCGCCGTTGGAGCGCAGGGCTTGCAGGCAGCATAATGTACTCATCGAATTGCCATGTCGCCGCCCTTGAGGAGAGCCATGAGTCCTGACGCTTCCCATGATGTCGCAAGCCGCCGGAACTCCCGCGCCGCCGTGCTTGCCGCCTTCTGCGTTGCCCTGCTCCTCGGCCTTGGCGCGTTCTTGCTCGTGCGTCCGAGGTATGCCCTCGTCGACGACTACGTGCAGCAGCTCTATGTGAGCGGCCGCTTGCTGGGCAGCGGCCCCTGCCGGCTCATGCCCTACACCCTCTCGCTCCTTAGCGTGCCCATGTCTTTGCTCTACCAGGCGCTTCCCGCCGTCCCGTGGTACGTGCTCACGCTGCTCGCCTTGATCGTCGTCTCGTTCTGGGCTTGCGGCGTGGTTGCGCTGCGCTCCCGACTGGGCAGCCGCGCGGCGGCCTGCGCCTGCATCGTCCTCACGGCGCTCGAGACCTGCTCGGTCCTCTACCTCACGTATACCGTGGTCGCCTTTCTTGCGGCCTCCGCCGGGCTGGCCCTGCTCGTCACCCGCGCCGCCTTTGGGCGCAGCGGGGTTCGCGCCTCGGACGTTGGCGGGCTTGCGCTCGTCGTCCTCGGGTTTGCGCTAAGGCCCGAGTCTGGCCTGGGCTCGTTCGTGGTCTTTTCGCCGTTTGCCGTCTACGTGCTCGCAAAGAACCGGCATGCCTTAGCCATCCTGAGGGGCCTTGCGGCCATCGCGCTCGTTGGCGTCGTCGCCGTTGCCGGTAAGGCCTCCTACGACCTCACGCCCGGATGGGAGAACTACAACGACTACCTCTCCTACGGGAGGAGCTCGCTCGACTATCCGGAGCTGTCGGCCGACGAGCTGCGGAGCATCGACCCCAGCGTCACGGACGCCACCGCCTCGGTCCTCAACAAGTGGATCTTCATCCAGAGCGAGCCCTTTGACATCGGCTTCTTTAAGCGCATCGCCTCCGAACGGCCGCACGTGAGCCTGGCCTACCTCGTCTCCGCGCTCAAGGCAAAGACTACCTGGCTGGCCTTTGGCCTCGTCGTTATCCTGGGTGCGGTCGGTGCGGCACTTATGCGGAGCATGCGCGCCGCAAGGGCCACGCGGGCCCTCTTGCTCGGCATATGCGCCATGGCCCTCGCAGGCTGCCTGGTCTTTGCCCTCAGGGCGAGGGTCCGGCTGCACGTGGTGCTGCCCTTGGCCATCTCCACGTTCATGGCAATCATTACGTGCTGCCATGCCCCCGCACGTCCGCAGGGCACCCACCTTGCGGCTCAGCCAAAGCGGCAGGCTGGGGCGTCGCCCGTCACCCGGTGGGCGCTGCCCGCCCTCGTCTTGCTGGCCTGCATGGCGGTGACGACGGGCTTTTGGTACAAGGCCGTGCGCCCCCTGACCGTCTTGGGAACGAGCTCCCTTGCGCAGGAATACGACGCCTACCTTCGCGAGAGCGACGGCATCGTGATCCAGGGCGCCGCCCAAACGGCCTTCGTCGCCCACGACGCGCTCTCGTTTGAGCAGGGCGAATACCCCCAAAACGCGCTCGTCCCCGGCGGCTGGATGATCTACACGGCGCCCTGGACCGATTGGCTCGCCAAGCAGGGCCTCACGAACGCCGACACGCTCGAGCAGCTCGCCAAGCGCAGCGACATGACGCTCGTCACAACCGAACAGACCGCTGAGACCATCCGCACGTTCATCGAGGAGCGTATTGGCTCGGCGGTGGAGAAGAGCGCCGTGCGCACCCTCGGGGATGACCAGCAGCTCTACGTCTGGCGCTACAAGCTCGCCTAGGCCCGTGTCGCTCGAGAACGAGAGGGCCGGGGCGAGCGCATGCGCGCGCCCAAATGTATGGCTTCGGTGCAATCACTTTAGTTTGATAAAGTGGGCGGCGGAGACACTTTAGTATGCTAAAGTGGTCGCGGAAATCATGACGTAACGGGCGGGCGGTATCATTTCGCCCGTTGACTGCAATGGGAGGAAGAACGTGATCATCGGCACGCCTAGGGGCTTTCGGGACATTCTGCCGAAGGAGGCTCGCGCGCGCGAGCAGATTCGCGACACGGTGAGGGCCTGCTTTGACGCGCACGGCTACGTCCCTGTTGAGACGCCGCTGCTGGAAGACCGCAGTGTGCTGGAGCGTGCCGGCCGCATCAAGGGCTCGCCCTTCCAGCTCTTTGACCTCGACAACCGCCTGCTCATGCTGCGCCCGGACCTCACGCTGCCCATCGCGCGCCTCACCGCCCAGCGCCTCGGCACCGCCGACCTTCCGGCCCGCCTTCGCTACGAGGCGCCCGTGGTGCGCGAGCAGGGAGCCCTGCGCGGCCAGTCGCGCCAGTTCACCCAGCTCGGCGTGGAACTCATCGGCGGCGAGGACGTGGCCGGCGAGGTGGAGGTCATCTCGCTTCTGGCCGAGTCGCTGCGCGCGCTTGAGGTCCCCAACGTGCGCCTCGTGGCCGGCTCGGTGCGCCCGCTGCTCGCCCTGCTCGAGGCCGACGTGGCCGACGAGGAGCTGCGCGAGCAGGTCCTCGGCTACGTGCACGCCTCCAACCTCGTGGCGCTCGACGAATGCGTGGAGGCCGCGGGTTTGCCCGCGCCCATCGCCCGCGCCCTGCACGCCCTGCCGCGTCTGCATGGCGACGCCTCGGTGATCGACAAGGTGGACGAGCTGCTCGAGGCCGCCTGCGTGCCCGCCGCCAACCGCGGCACCGACGAGCTGCGCCGCCTCGTGGCTGGCCTCGAGGGAAGTGCTGCCGGCGAGCTCTCCTTTGACTTCAGCATCATCAACAGCTTCGACTACTACACCGGCATCATCTTCAAGGCCTATGTGGACGGCGTGGCCGCGAGCTTGGCCTCGGGCGGCCGCTACGACGCGGTGCTTGCCAACCTCGGCATGCCAAACGTCGCCGCCTGCGGCTTTGCCCTCTCGCTTGAGCGCTTGCAGGAGGTGCTCGGCCGCGGCACCGACGAGGCCGTGGCCATGCCAGGAGTGAACCTCGGCAGCCGCCCCCTGCGCATCGCGGTGCCCAAGGGGTCGCTGTTCTCCGGCACGCTCGAGGCGCTCGAGGCCGTGGGCCTTCCCGTGGACGACCTGCGCGACTACGGCCGCAAGCTCATCATCAGCGCGGGCGACGTGGAGTACGTCATCGTGCGCGCCACCGACGCCCCGGCCTTCGTGGCCCACGGCGGTGCCGACTGCGGCATCTGCGGCTCCGACTCGCTCATCGAGGCCGACCTCGACCTGCTCCAGGTGGTGGACCTGGGCTACGGCGCCTGCCGCTTCATCGTGGCCGAGCCGCGCTCCAAGGCCGGACATGCCGAGCGCGCCTACGCCCGCCGCGGCTCCATGCGCGTGGCCACCAAGTACCCGCGCATCACCCAGGCCTACTACGACCGCATTGGCCAGCAGGTCGACATCCTCGCCCTGCACGGAAACATCGAGCTCGGGCCCATCGTCGGCATGACCGACCGCATCGTGGACATCACGGCCACGGGTACCACGCTCAAGGAGAACGACCTCGTGATCGTCGACGACGTCATGGAGTGCACGGCCCGCTTCTTTGCCGGCCCTGCCGCCTACCGCTGCGACGCTCGCATCCGAGACCTGGCCGACCGCCTCGCCGCGGTCACGGCCAAGAAGGAGGACTAGATGATTCACGTTGACCTTACCGGCGGCCGCCAGCTCACCGACGCCGACATCCAGCGCTCGGGGGCCCTGCCGCGCGAGGTGATGGAGTCTGCCGAGGCCATCGTCGACGACGTGCGCGCCAACGGCGACGCCGCGGTGCGCGCCTACTGCGAGAAGTTCGACGGCTCCTGCCCGGCGGCCTTCCGCGTCCCTGACGAGCTGCTCGATTCCGCCCTCTCCATGGTGGACGAGGAGTTCCTCTCCTCGCTTAGGCTCGCGCACGCCCAGATTCGCGAGTTCCACGAGCGCGAGGTTGCCCAGTCCATGTTCACCACCCGCGCCGACGGCACCCTGCTCGGCGTGAAGGTGACGCCGCTGCCCAGCGTGGGCATCTACGTGCCGGGCGGCCGCGCCCAGTACCCCTCCACCGTGCTCATGAACGCGGTGCCGGCCAAGGTCGCCGGCGTGCGCCGCATCGTGATGGTGACCCCGCCGCAGCGCGACGGCTCGCTCTCCGCCTACACCCTGGCCGCCGCAAAGGTCGCCGGCGTGGACGAGGTCTATGCCGTAGGCGGCGCCCAGGCCGTGGCCGCCCTTGCCTACGGCACCGAGTCCATCCCGCGCGTGGCCAAGATCACCGGCCCGGGCAACGCCTACGTGGCCGCCGCCAAGCGCTACGTGATGGGCGACGTGGGGATCGACATGGTGGCCGGCCCCAGCGAGGTCTGCGTCTGCGCCGACGCCACGGCGGACCCCGTGGTGGTCGCGGCCGACCTCATGGCCCAGGCCGAGCACGACCCCATGGCCACCTGCTACCTCATCACGGACGCGCCCGAGCTGCCGGCCGCCGTGGAGGCCGCCGTGGAGCGCCTGTGCGCCCAGAGCCCGCGCGAGGAGATCACGCGCAAGAGCCTGGAGCACGGCGTCATCGTCACCTGCGACACCCTGGCAGACGCCGTGGCGGCCGTGAACGTGGTGGCGCCCGAGCACCTCGAGCTGCACTGCGCCGACGCCATGAGCCTGCTGGGCTCCATCGAGAACGCCGGCGCCATCTTCGTGGGCCCCTGGAGCTCCGAGCCCCTGGGAGACTACGTGGCCGGCCCCAACCACACGCTGCCCACGGGCGGCACGGCCAAGTTCTCCAACCCCCTGGGCGTCTACGACTTCGTGAAGCGCTCGAGCGTCATCTCCTACACGCCGGCCGGCCTCGTGGCCGACGGCCCGGCCGTGCAGGCCGTGGCGCAGTCGGAAGGCCTGTGGGCGCACGCCCTCTCCGTGGGCCTTCGCCTCAAGCTCGCCGATGAGGGCCGCGAGACCTTCGCCGACGCCGAGGCCGCCTGCGAGGGCGCCAACCGCACCGCCTGGCCGCGCGACCTCGCCACGCCCGGCGTGCCCTACCTGCCCGGCTACGACGGAAAGGCCTAAGCGATGGCCCAGCTTTCCGAGAGGGTCCAGGCGCTCGTGCAGCCGCACCTGCGTTCCATCGAGACCTACGACCCCAACTTCACGCCCACGCGCGTGAACCTCTCTGCCAACGAGAACACCTACGGCGTGCCCGTCGAGGCCCGCGCGGCCATCGACGTGGCGCTCGCCCAGACGCAGACCAACCGCTACCCCGACCCCATGAGTGACGATCTGCGTGACGAGCTGGCCGCCTGGCACGGCGTTTCGCGCGAGAACGTCGTGGTGGGCAATGGCGGCGACGAGCTGCTGTTCAACTTCCTTTTGGCCTTTGGCGGGCCCGGCCGCACCCTCGTGAACGTGCCTCCGGCCTTCTCCGAGTACGCCTTCTTCGCCTCGCTCGTCCAGACCGAGGTGAAAGACGTCTGGCGTGACCCGGCCACGCTGCTTCCGCGTGAGGACGAGCTGGTTAAGGCCGCCGCCACGGCGCAGCTCGTGGTGCTCACCTCGCCCAACAACCCCACGGGAGACCTCGCGAGCAAGGAGCTTGTGCGCAAGGTCTGCGCTGCCTGCCCAGGCCTGGTGATGGTGGACGAGGCCTACGTTGAGTTTGCCGGGCAGGACGCCTCGGTCGAGGGCCTGCTTGCCGAGTTTGACAACCTCGTGGTGCTGCACACGCTCTCCAAGGCCTTTGCCCTGGCGGGCGCCCGCTGCGGCTACGTCGTCGCCGCGCCCGACGTGGTTGAGGCCCTGGCCGCCGTGCGCCAGATCTACTCGGTAAACGTCCTCACCCAGGCCGCGGCGCTCGCGGCCGTGAAGAACCGCGAGCTCTTTGAGCCCGTGGTGGCCCAGGTGCGCGAGGAACGCTCGCGCGTGTTCGAGGCGCTGAGCCGCGTGGAGGGCATCGAGCTGTGGCCGAGCGAGGGCAACTTCCTGCTCGTGCGCATGGCCGGCGCCAGCCAGGTCCGCACGCGCCTGCGCGACGAGTACTCCATCCTCGTGCGAGACTTCAGCTACGCGCCGGGCCTTGCGGGGTGCCTGCGCATCACCATCGGCACGCCCGAGGAGAATGACAGCGTCATCGAGGCGCTGTGCGTGCTCGTTCCCGAGGAGGCCGCCCGTGCGAAGGGCGCGGCCGGCGAGGAGGTCAGCAATGGCTAGGACCGCAACCGTCACCCGCAAGACCGGCGAGACCGACATCACGCTCACCATCGACCTCGACGGCACCGGCAAGGTGGACGTAAGGACCGGCGTGGGCTTCTTTGACCACATGCTCGCCGCCTTTGGCCGCCACGGCCTGTTTGACCTCACGGTGCGCGCCACGGGCGACTACGAGGTGGACGACCACCACACCGTGGAGGACGTGGGCATCGTGCTGGGCCAGGCCGTACGCGAGGCGCTGGGGGACAAGGCCGGCATCACGCGCTTCTCCGACGTGGCCATCGCCATGGACGAGTCGCTCGTGCAGGCGGCCATCGACGTCTCCGGCCGCGGCCAGGCCTACGTGGAGCTGCCCCTGCCCACGCAGAAGGTCGGCAGCTTCGACACCGAGCTGGCCGAGGAGTTCTTCATCGCCTTCGCCCGCGACGCGGCCCTGACGCTGCACGTCCGCGAGCTGGCCGGCTCCAACTCGCACCACATCATCGAGGCGGCCTTCAAGGCCTTTGGCCGCGCCCTGCGCTTTGCCTGCGAGCTCGACCCCCGCGTGGTGGGCGTGCCCTCGACGAAGGGGACGCTCTAATGGCGGGCGCGGACGAGCTGAAGGGCGCCGGCGTGGAGGCCGCGTCGGCGACTGGCGCTACTGCGCCTGCCGAGACCGCTGTTGCGGCCAACGGCGCCATCGTCGTGGTGGACTACCACAAGGGCAACCTCTCCAGCGTGCGCCGCGGGCTCATGCGCGCGGGCTACGACAACGTGCTCATCTCCGACGACCCGGCCGTCATCGAGGCGGCCGCCGGCGTCGTCTTGCCGGGCGTGGGCTCCTTCGCAGACGCCATCGCCTTCATGCGCGAGGCCGGCCAGGACAAGGCCGTCCTCGCGGCCGTGGGCCGCGGCGTGCCCTTCCTCGGCATCTGCCTGGGCCTGCAGCTGCTCTGTGAGCGTGGTGACGAGGGCGTGGCGCGGGAAGGGGAGGGCCATGCGTGGGAAAGCGGCCTGGGCCTGCTCCGTGGCTCCTGCACCCGCTTGGACTCCGAGCGACTCAAGGTGCCCCACGTGGGCTGGGACCAGCTCCACGTGACCGAGGCGGGACGTGCCTGCCCGCTGCTTGCCGGCGTGCCCGAGGGCGCCAACGTCTACTTCACCCACTCCTATGCCGTGGACGCCGACGCCCGTGCCGAGGAGGTGGCCGCCGCCACGCATTACGTGCGCAGCTTCCCCTGTGTGATGTGGAAGGGCAACGTCTTCGGCTGCCAGTTCCACCCCGAGAAGAGCTCGGCCACCGGCCTTGCCATCCTCAAGAACTTCGTTCGAATCGTCGAGGGCGCGCGCGACTAGGCGCCCTCGCTAAGGAGCGTTTCCATGATCTTGTTCCCAGCCATCGACCTCATTGACGGCAAGGTCGTCCGCCTCGAGCGCGGCGACCGCGCCCACTGCAAGGTCTACTCGGAAGACCCGGCCGCCGTGGCCCGCGAGTTCGCGGCCAAGGGCGCCACGTGGGTCCACGTCGTGGACCTCTCGAGCGCCTTCGAGGAGGACGAGGCGGCCCGCGCCGCCAACGACGCGGCCATCCGCGCCATTTGCGAGGTGGAGGGCCTGTCGGTTGACGTGGGCGGCGGCGTTCGTTCCCTCAGCCGCATCGACGAGCTCAAGGCCATGGGCGCCAAGCGCATCGCCCTGGGCACCGTCCTTGTGACCGAGCCGGCCTTTGCCGAGGTCGTGGCCAGGGGCTTCGGCCGCATGCTCGTGGCCGACGTTGCGGCCAAGAACGGCGAGGTCAAGGTCAACGGCTGGCGCGAGGGCGTCTCGCGCTCGCTGGAAGATGTCGTGGGCCACCTCAGCGACCTGGGCTTTCGCCACCTCGTCTTCACCGACATCGCCCGCGACGGCATGCAGACCGGCATCGACGTGGAGGCCTACCGCCGCGTGGCCGAGCTCGCGGGATTCCCCGTGGTGGCGAGCGGCGGCATAACCAGCACCGATGACATCTATGCCCTGGCCGCCGCCGGCGAGGGCGTCATCGAGGGCGCCATCACGGGCCGCGCCATCTACGAGGGCAGCTTCACGCTCGAAGACGCCCTGGCCGCCGCCCGCGAGGGCGCCGCCGAGGCCGCGGCCCACGCGAACGAGGAGGCCTAATGCTCACCAAGCGCGTCATCCCCTGCTTGGACGTCAAGGACGGCCGCGTGGTCAAGGGCGTGAACTTCGTCGACCTGCGCGACGCCGGCGACCCGGTGGAGCTCGCCGCGGCCTACGACCGCGAGGGAGCCGACGAGGTGGTCTTCCTCGACATCACGGCCACGAGCGACAACCGCGCCACCACCATCGACATGGCGGCCCGCGCGGCTGGCGAGCTGGCCATTCCCTACACCGTGGGCGGTGGCTTCCGCGACCTGGCGGGCATGCGCACCATGGTGGCGGCCGGCGCCGACAAGGTCTCGCTCAACTCGGCGGCCATCAAGGACCCGAGCCTCATCTCCCAGGCGGCCCGCGCCTTTGGCAGCCAGGCCGTCATCTGCGCCATCGACGCCAAGCGCGTGGGCACCGCCGACAAGTGGGAGGTCTACGTGGCGGGCGGGCGCAAGGCCACCGGCATCGACGCGGTTGCCTGGGCCGAGGAGGCCGCGCGCCGCGGCGCCGGCGAGATCCTGCTCACCAGCATGGACCGCGACGGCACCAAGGAGGGCTTTGACCTCGCGCTCACCCGCGCCGTGGCCCGCGCCGTGCCCATCCCCGTCATCGCGAGCGGCGGCGTGGGCACCCTCGAGCACTTTGCGGAAGGCATCATCGAGGGCGAGGCCGACGCCGTGCTGGCCGCCAGCGTCTTCCACTTCGGCACCTTCAGCATCCGCCAGGTGAAGGAGTATATGGCCAGCCAAGGAATACCTGTCAGGTTGGACTTTTAGCGCTGCGGCTTTCCCAGGCACCGCATCTTGGGGTTCAATCGTCGCTCACGTGCCAAGCACGCTTCGCTCCTCTTTCGCCCCAATCTGCGGCACCTGGAAAACCCTCGCCGACCTG
>CAVJWS010000040.1:0-18005 GCA_963653485.1 Prevotella sp. CAG:279 | reverse complement strand
GCAAGGAAGACCTCGCCTGCCTGCCGCCCACCTTCATCGCGGCGAGCACGGGCGATGCCGACGTGCCGCTCAAGCAATCCAAGAGCCTCATGCGCGCCGTGCCCGTGAAGCGTATGCACCAGGTCTACTACCTCGAGCATGACTTCGACCGCGACACCACCAATCCTGCCGGACGCGAGGCCTACGAAGACGCCCTCGCCTTCTTGGAAGAGGTGTACGCCGGGACGTCGTAGGACGAGTCCCGGAAACGATGTCTACACGTTTCGACCCTGCCGTAGGCTGCACGCATGATGAGCAGGCGTTTATTGGAATGTGGCGTTTTCATCCACGAGTCGCCGTCGCAAGCCAAGCGAGGCCGAAACGCCTAAAACTGTCCGCAGACAAACAAGCTGGCCGCGCCGGCCGGGCACGCGAATCGCCAAGGCATGAAGCGGACCCCGCCGCAAGCGGCCGACAAGGAAAGGAAGCAAGATGCGCATTGCTCTTCTCGAACCCCTTGGAGTTCCCGCCGAGACCATCGACGAGCTCTCCCAGCCGCTCAAGGATGCCGGCCACGAATTCGTCTATTTCGACACCATGACCACCGACGCCGCCGAGCTCGCCCGTAGGAGCGAGGGCGCCGAGGTGGTCATGATCGCCAACAACCCCTACCCCACCGAGGTGGTTGAGGGCGCGGGCGCGCTCAAGATGGTGGCCGTGGCCTTCACGGGCATCGACCACGTGGGCCTTGCCGCCTGCCGTGAGCGCGGCATCGAGGTGCGCAACTGCGCCGGCTACTCCGACGTCTCCGTGGCCGAGCTCACCTTGGGACTCACCATCGACGTGCTGCGCAAGGTCGTCGAGGCCGACGGCGCCGTACGCACGGGCAAGACCAGCGCCGGCCTCATGGGCACGGAGATTTTCGGCAAGACTGTGGGCATCGTGGGCTGCGGCAAGATCGGTTGCGCCGCAGGTCGCCTCTTCCGTGCCTTTGGCGCGCGCGTGCTAGGCTACTCGCGCCACGAGCACGCCGAGATTGCCGAGGCCGGCATCGAGCAGGTGCCGCTCGAGCAGTTGCTTGCCGAGTCCGACATCGTCTCGCTCCACATGCCGTTGAACGATGCCACCCGCAAGACCTTCGGCGCGGCTCAGATTGCCCAGATGAAGGACGGTGCCGTCTTCATCAACTGCGCCCGCGGCGCCATCGTGGACAACGACGCCCTGGCCGAGGCCCTCAATTGCGGCAAGCTCGCCGGCGCCGGCATCGACGTCTTTGACATGGAGCCGCCCATCCCGGCCAGCTACGCCCTCGCCAGCGCCAAGAACTGCGTGCTCACGCCCCACGTGGCCTTCCTCACCCAAGAGGCCATGCAGCGCCGCGCCAAGATCGAGTTCGACAACGTCCTCGCCTACGCGCAGGGCCGCGCACAGAACGTCTGCGAGCTGTAGCCCGCTTCCCCAGTTCCCCGGCAATGCAGTCGAAGATGCGATCAAGGTCCTCGATCGCACGGGGAGCGTAGACAACTTCGCTAGGCATGGGAGGCCACGCGGTTCGCAAAGCGAGCCCTCACGTCGTCTGCGACTGTCCAGCCCTCGCGCTCGCCGGAGACCCTGCCCTCCTCGAGCTCGGAGAGAAGCGTGGCCATCGAAGACAGCCTGTCGTAGTCGCGCATGTCGAGGATGGCGTAGCGGCCGTGGCCGTTCTTGGTGAGAAAGACCGGCGAACCCTCGTGCACGTTGGAGAGCACCTCGTTGTAGCTGCGCAGATCAGAGACCGGCTGGATTGCGGGCATGGCAACCTCCTTCGAAGAATCTTACGAAAGATTTTACAGCATCCAAGCTCACAAGGGTGAACCGACAAAAAAGCGCCCCGACAGTTCGACTGCCGGGGCGCTTGCGTTAGCTGCTATGAAGCGAGCTTAGAAGGTGACGGGGGTGTCGTTGTAGACGCACTCGAGCAGCTGCTCCATCTCCTCCTGGGAGGGCTGGCGCGGGTTGGAGCCGGTGCAGGCGTCGAGGATGGCGTTCTTGGCGACCTCGGCCTTCTTCTCCTCGAACTCGGCGTAGTCGATGATGGACTCGTCGGCCTTCACGCCGCCCTTGCCGTAGTTCTTGATGCCCTGCGGGATGTCCAGGGCGTCGTTGAGGTCGCGGATCTTCTGCACGAGGGCCTCGACGAGCTCGTCCTCGGTCTCGCCCTCGAGGTGCAGGACCTCCTTGGCGATGTAGGCGTAGCGGGTCTTGGCAGCAGCGTCCTTGGCGTTGAACTGGATGACCTTGCCGAGGTACATGGCGTTGGCGCAACCGTGGATGATGTGGTCACCGGAGAAGGCGGCGCCGGTCTTGTGGGCCATGGAGTGCACGATGCCGAGCAGGCCAGAGGAGAAGGCGATGCCGGCGATGCACTGGGCGTCGTGCATGTGCTGACGGGCCTCCTGGTCGCCCTTGTAGGACTTGGGCAGCCACTCGACGATCTCGCGGATGGCGTGCAGCGCGTTGGCGTCGGTGTACATGGAGTGCACGGTGGAGACGTAGGCCTCGATGGCGTGGGTCAGCGCGTCCATGCCGGTGTGGGCGCAGAGCTTGGCGGGCATGGTGTAGGTGAGCTCAGGGTCGACGATGGCGACGTCGGGCGTGATGTTGAAGTCGGCCAGCGGGTACTTGATGCCCAGGTGGTAATCCGTGATGACGGAGAACGCGGTGACCTCGGTAGCGGTGCCGGAGGTCGAGGAGATGGCGCAGAAGTGGGCCTTCTGACGGAGCTCCGGGAAGGAGAAGGGCACGACGGCCTCCTCGAAGGTCTCCTCGGGGTACTCGTAGAACAGCCACATGGCCTTGGCGGCGTCAATGGGGGAGCCGCCGCCGATGGCGACGATCCAGTCGGGCTCGAAGGCCTTCATGGCCTCGGCGCCCTTCATGACGGTCTCGACGGAAGGATCGGACTCGACGCCCTCGAAGAGCTCGACCTCGAAGCCGGCCTCCTTGAGGTCAGCCTCCACGTCCTGAAGGAAGCCGCCGCGGCGCATGGAGCCGCCACCGGAAACGATGATGGCCTTCTTGCCCTTGAGGTTCTTGACCTCGTGACGGGCGCCCTCGCCGAAGTACAGGTCACGCGGGTTGGTGAAACGTCCCATTGCATTTCCTCCAAATCTATGGCCGGGGGCCCCTTGCCCCCGGCACTCCGGCGGCACTAAGGCCGCCGGCTCTCCCCAAGCGGCGAACCTTGTCCCTTTGGTTCGCCCCATTGCTCGACGGCGTACGAAAGCCCCCTCCCATGCACCGACGAAGCCCCAGACCCCGCGAGTCATCGGGAGGCACGGCCTCCGCACAGGGGTTGAAGCTAAGAGAATTCTATCCAGCTGTTATTTGACCAGACGCAAGAAACGGTCATCATTCCGCAAGCGTTCCGTTCCGACCGCCTACAGAAAAACGCAACTCGCCGATTTACACGGCCGATTGACCTTGTTCCGATGGACAACTGCGGTCGCAGTATGGAACATGGCGCATATGGGTGCAAGTAACGCGAGGTAATCGGCCATTTTGAGATGGCCGACTCCGCTCGACGTGTTTTGCTCGCACTGAAATCCTATTCAGTTTTATGCATTATCCAACCCGTCTAATGCATATGGCAGGTTGGGACAAACCCTAGAGGCCAGCCGCGGCGATGGCCTCGACGGCGCGCTCGAGCACCTCGGGCGGCCGCACGAGGGCGATGCGCACGAAGCCCTCGCCCGCAGGCCCAAAGCTCGCGCCCGGCGTGACGATGACGCCGGCCTTCTCCATGAGCTCGAGGGTGAAGTCGATGGAGTCCTTGCGGCCGTGGGGCAGGCGCGCCCAGACGAACATGGAGCCGTGGGCGTTGGGGCGCTCCCAGCCGATCCTCTCGAGGCCGTCGCAGAACGCGTCGCGACGCTGCTGGTAGAGCCTCTCCTGCTCGCGCACCGAGTCGCACGGGCCGGTGAGCGCGGCGATGGCGGCGCGCTGGATGGGCAGGAACATGCCGTAGTCGCATTGGTTGCGCAGCTTGCGCGTGGCGTCGATGACGTCTTGGCGGCCGATGAGGAAGCTGATGCGCGCGCCGGTGACGTTGAACGACTTGGAAAGGCTGAAGAACTCCACGCCCACCTCGTCGGCGCCGGGGTTCTCAAAGAAGCTGTGGCCCTCGACCCCGTCATAGATGATGTCGCTGTAGGCGTTGTCGTGGACGATGAGGACGTCGTGGGCGCGGGCGAACTCGATGATCTGGGCGTAGTTCTCGGGCGTGCCCACCGAGCCCACGGGGTTGGCGGGCAGCGAGACCACCATGTACTTGGCGCGGTCTGCCACCTCGTCGGGGATGGTGGTGACGTCGGGCAGGAAGTTGGTCTGCTCGCTCAGCGGGTAGTAGTAGAGCTCGGCGCCCGTGATGGCGGCCGAGGTGCGGAAGAGCGGGTAGCAGGGGTCGGGCACGAGCACGAGGTCGCCCTCGTCGAGGATGGCGGCGGCCATGCGGCACATGCCCTCCTGCGTGCCGCAGACGCTCATGATCTGCGAGGGGGCCAGGCCGGTGACGCCATAGCGGTCGGCGTAGTAGTCGATGACGGCCTGGGTGAGCTCGTCGAGGTCGCGCAGGGCGTACTTCCACTCGTTGGAGTCCTTGGCAGACTCAATGAGGGCCTGCTTCACATGGGCGGGCGGCTCAAAGTCCGGCGTGCCGACGGAGAGGTCGATGACCTCGCGGCCGGCCGCCTCGAGCTCGCGACGACGGTCGTTGAGGACGGAAAACACCGCGGCGCCGATGCGGTCGAGTCGCCTTGAGAACTCCATGTGGGCCTCCATGCCTGGGATATGGGAGCGGCGCCACGCGGGCGCCGCAAGGTTGCAAGCTCCGATTGTACGAGCATTACGCCAACCGCGCGAGCAGGGCGGTACAGCCGGCGAGGACGTCGCGGTAGGTGTCGTCGAAGTTGCCGGTCCACCAGGGGTCGGCCACATCGCGCGCCTCACCGCGGGCGTTGCGCGCCGGCGGATTCAGAGGCGCGTCCTCGCCCACATAGGAGAGCAGCTTCACGCACTTGTTCTGCGGATCTCCCTTGAAGATGCGGTGCAAGGAGCGGCCGTTGCCCTCGTCCATATAGACGATGAGGCCCCAATCGTCATACTCGGCGCGGCGCACCTGCCGGGCGCGGTGCTTGAGCACCGGAACGCCCACCTGCTGCAGCTTCTTCACCGTGCCGCGGTGCGGCGGGTTGCCCCATTCCTCGTCGCTCGTACCGGCCGAGTCAATCTCAAACTCAGCCGAACGCCCGGCCTCGTTCACCAGGTCTTGCATGACAAACTGCGCCATGGTCGAGCGGCAGATATTGCCCAGGCACACGAACAAAATGCGATACATGGAACTCCTTGCTGTATGGCACGGGGAAGGCCGCGCCATCGTAGCACGGGAAACGAGTGCAAGGCGCCCTAGCCCAGGTGGCCTAGCCTTCCTCGAGGCGCAGGGTTGAGCCGGCACGACCGCGCTCGACGACGATCTTGTTGTCGATGCTCGCCCGCAGCTCGTCGACGTGGCTGATGATGCCCACGAGCTTGTTGCTGTTCTCGGAGCCCGTGAGCGTGCGTACCGTGAGCGCCAGCGAGTCTTGGTCGAGCGAGCCAAAGCCCTCGTCCACGAACATCGTGTCGAGCTCGATGCCGCCGGCGTGCGCCTGCACCACGTCGGAAAGGCCCAGCGCCAACGCGAGCGACGCCTTGAACGACTCTCCGCCCGAAAGCGACGATGCATCGCGCGGCTTGCCCGTAAACGAGTCAAGAACGTCGAGGTCAAGACCCGTTTGCGCCGCACCGCCACCGCTGCGGGCCCCCTTGTGGCGCACCAGCTCGTAGCGGCCCTCCGTCATGGAGACAAGGCGCCGGTTGGCGGCGGCGAGCACGCGGTCGAACCAGCGGGCCTGCAGGTAGGTCTCGAAGCTGATGCGCGCCTTGCCGCTCAGGTTGCCGTTGGCGGTCTTGGAGAGGGAGTCGAGCTCGCCAAAGCGCGCGGCGATCTCGTCCGCGCGGGTCCCGAGGCCGTTGAGCTGGCGGGCGAGGTCGGCATTGGACGAGCGGCGTCCCTCGACGCCCGAGCGACTGCGCTCGAGGGCCACTTGGCGCTCGCGCGCACAGGCCAGCTGACCCTGCACCTCAATCACCGAGCCGCCTTCGTCGCCGTACTGGGCAAGCTGGGACTTGAGCGCCTCCTTGCGCTCCTCGAGGCGTGCGAGCGCGTCCTTACGCCCGGCAAGCTCCTGCTGGGCCATCGCAAGCTGGCGCTCCTTCTCCCTGAGCTGCGTCGAGAGCGCATTCTTCTGAAAGAGGGCGGCATTCTCGTCCTCGAAGCTGAGATGGGCGGACAGCGTCTCGGCCTTGGTGCGCGCCTCCGAAACTTCCTGGCTCGCCTGGGCAAGCGCCGCGCGCGCATTGTCACGCTGCTTAGTGAGTTCTTCGACGCCCTTGCCGAGCTGCGCGATTCTGGAATTGAGCTGCTCGAGGTCACGAAGCTCCTTCTTGGCGCGGTCTTGGACGGCCTTTGCCTCGTCAAGCTGGGCGCGAACCTGCTTGCCGCGCTCCCGCACCTCGGCGATCGTTCCCACCTCGGCCACCAGGGCGTCGAGTTCGGAGCGGGCGGCCTTTGACGTGGCCCTCGCGGCCGCCGCGGCAGAAGAAGCCGTCGTGGCCGCAGAGCTAGCCTTTTGATAGGTAAGCTCGGCTGCCTTGACCTCGTCTTGGCTCGGCGCCTCGTCAAGAACGCACGCTGGGTGCGGGTGGCTGGTGGAACCGCAGACCGGACAGGGCCTGTCGGGCTCGAGGCCCTGGGCAAGGATCCCCGCCTGGCCGTCAAGGAAGGCCCGCTGCAACTTCATGTACGAGTCGCTCGCCACCTCAAGCGTCTCGCGTGCCTTGCGGTAGATGGCCTCGGCATCCTCAAGCTTGTCGGCAGCCGCAGAGACCGCCTTTCCCCTGCGCTCGAGCTCGGCGTAGTGACCGCGAACCTCACTTACCCGGCGTTCGAGGTAATCGACCTGGGCGCGGGCGCGCTCGCAGGCAGCCGGGGCATCTGCGAGCTTTGCCTGGCACTCACGAGCCTCCGCAAGGCTTTTCTGGGAGAGCTCGAGGGAGCTTGCCGAGCGCCCCTCCATTTCCCGCGCACCCTTCTCGCGCCCCAACGCGGCAGCAAGAAGCGTCTGCGCGGCAGACAGCTCGGCATAGCGGGGAAGCTCGGCGTCAATCTTGGCCACAGAATCGGCGAGCTTGCGCCTGAGCTCACCCTCCACCTCGCACGCGCGCAGGGCCGTCTCCGCCTCGGGAACGGCCGCACGGGCGGAGGTGAGCTTTGGCCCAAGGCCGGCAACCTCGTTCTTGAGGCGAGCGACCTGCTGCGCGCGCTCCTCCAGCGCCGCAAGGCGGCTCACCTCGGCCGCGGCCTCGGCGAGACACGACTCAAGAGACGCAAGCTCAGCGGCATCGGCCTCGTCCTGCTCAGAGATGAGGGCAAGCACTTCGTCAACGCTGGGCGAGGCCGAGTCCGCCAGAGCCGCAAGGCGCTCGCTACGAGTCCCGCGCGCGGATGCCGCAGCCTCAGCGGCACGCCCATCTGCCTCGGCGGAATTGCCTGCCATCGGAACGCCGCCAGCTCCGTCTCCGCTCCCCTGCGCCTCCGCAGCGGCAGGGACACCACAGTTAGCGCCCTCGCCACCAGCCGCGGTGGCAGCGCCGGCCGCATCTCCCGCAGCGCCGTCATCGCACACGGCGACCACAGGGACGAGCGCGAGCACGCGCTGGCGCACGTCATTGGCCTCGGCCTCGAGCTCGTTCCTGCGGGTCGCAAGCGCCTTCTGGAACCTGAGATAGGACTCCGTCCCGAACAGCTTGCGCATGATGGCCGACCGTTCCTTGGTCTCGGCTTTGAGCAGGCGGCGGAAGTCCCCTTGGGCAATCATGACAATCTGCGAGAACTGGTTGCGGTCGATGCCGAGCAGCTCTTCCACCTGCTTGTCCACGGCACGCGTGCCCGTGACGGGCGCCCCGCCCTCACGCGTGAGCTCGGCGTCTGCCAACTGCGTGGCCATGCCGCTCCCGCGCTTCTTGGGACGTTCGTACTCCGGGTTGCGACGGATGGCGTAGCGCTTGCCGTGATGCTCGAACTCGAGCTCCACGAAGGTCTCCGCATCCGGGGCCGCAAAGTCGCTGCGGAGGCTGCGTGCCGTGCGGTCAGAGCCGCTCGGCACGCCGTACAGCGCAAACGAGATGGCGTCGAAGATGGTTGTTTTGCCGGCACCCGTGTCTCCGCAGATGAGGTAGAGGCCCGCACCGCCGAGCTTCTCAAAGTCGACGCAGACCTCGCCCGCATAGGGGCCAAAGGCGCTGATGGTTAGCTTGACCGGCCTCATCTAGAGCACCCCGATTCGCTCGAGCTCTTCGGTGACGATTGCGCGTTGCCCCTCCGTGAGCTCGCTTCCGTTCTGCTGCTCGTAGAAGTCGCAGAACAGCTCGAGCGGGCTCGTGGAGTCATCGGCGGGCGCCGCGTCCTCGGCCAGGCCGGCGGCGCGGGTGCGCGCGTTGTCGTACTCCAGGCTCATGACGTTGGGATAGACGTTGCGCAGGCGCGCCATGGCGTCCACCTCGGGGTTCTCGTCTGTGAGAACCGCATAGAGGTAGTCATCACGGCTTACGCCCTCGGCGTCTGCCACCTCGGGCGATATGAGCCGCTCGAGCGGGCCGCGGACGCGGCGCAGGTCGTGAAGGGCAGCGAGCGGCACGAGCTCGGTGGCCGGCTCACCGCCCGCCTCCCCCAGCTCAACGAGCACGGCTGACTTTTGCCCGCGCCACTCGGAGAGCGAGTATTTGAGGATGGAGCCCGCATAACGCACGGCATCGCGCCCAACGCGCTGGGGACCGTGAACGTGGCCGAGCGCCACGTAGTCAAACGCATCGAAGACGCTCGCGTCCACATTGTCCATGCCACCCAAGGAGAGTTCCGAGTCACAGCGCTCCGGGGAGACGCCGCCGGCTGTCACGAACTGGTGGGCCACGGCGACGTTGCGCACCGGGCGGCCCATAGCGTCCGCGCGTTGCAGGTCGCAGGCATCGACAACCGCGCGCAGCGCGTCCGTATAGCTCGCGATCTTCTCGTCCGGGAAATGATGGCGGACGGTAGAGATGTGCAGGTAGGGAATGGGCCAGATGCGTACGGGGCCATGCTCGTCCTCAAGCTCGACGCAAGCGATATGCCCGTCATAGACCGGGGCCACGTGTATGCCCTGGCGACCAAGGAGCCCGGAGGCGTAGCCCACGCGCTCGGCCGAGTCATGGTTGCCGGGGATGACGACCACCTGCACGCCCGTCTTGGCCAGGCTCTCCAAAAACCAATCCACGAGCGCCACGGCCTCGGCGCTGGGCGCAGCCTTGTCATACAGGTCCCCCGCGACGAGCACCGCATCGACCCCGCGTTCGCCCACGAGGCCCACCACCTGCGAGAGCACGTGACGTTGGTCTTGGAGCATGGAAAACTCGCAGACGCGCTTGCCGATGTGCAGGTCTGCTATGTGAAGAAGCCTCATCGCGCCTCCTTGTGGCGGAAAGCCGCCCCCGTAGTCGTCTGGCCCTGATTCTAGAGCCCTTGTCGGACATTAAGTTTTGCAACAAAAATACGGCCATCTAGCAGCTGCTATGCAATCAAGCCATTATCACGGCCTAGCACGGGGGCGCAAGCCCGGCCGCGTATCGCGATGCGGGCGCCGAACTCCCGGGGCATGTTGTGGCCCGTGGCGTCTGGAATGTTCGCCACCGTGGCGCCGGCCCGCGGGCCAGGCCCGGGCCGCCACGCCCGCTATGCCGCCACGCCAACCACGGCCGCCACGGTCGGCACAATCGCCACGTTCCCCCACGCCAACCACGGTCGCCACGTATCCCTAAAAATAATCGAGGCCCGGCCGCCACACCCCACATAAAAGTGGGAACCCCACATATAGGTGGTGGTCTCCCGTGCACCGCCCGTGGATATTCGAAGGCATGCCAAACGACCAGCGACATCTCACGAAGCAGGACTACGCCCGAAGGCTCGCCTACAAGCTGCGCGTGCTGAGGGCCAAGCGTGGCCTGTCGCAAGAGCAGGTGGCCGAGCGCGCCGGCATCGCCACCTTTACCTACCAAAAGTTTGAGAAGGGCATCTCGAGCAAGGGAAAGCCCATGAACCCCCGCCTTGACACCCTCGTTGACTTGGCAAGCGCTTTTGAGATAGATGCGAGCGACCTCATCAGGGTCGACTATGATGCCCTAGAACCGCTCCTCTCCGATGAGGACTTGGCACGAGGGCAGGGCCGTCAAGAGGACGAGCCCTAGGCCCAAAGAAGGGACTCGCATGTACGGACTCCAGGCAGAAGCTCACTTTGACTCGGCCCACTTCCTCACCGACTACCACGGCAAATGCGAGAACCTCCACGGCCACCGCTGGCGCATCGTGGCCACCATCGAGGCCGAGCGGCTACAGGACGGGCGCACCACGGGCGGGCTGCGCGACGACGGGACCTGCGGTGCGGACGGCACCGAGCGTGACATGGTGGTGGACTTCGGCGCCTTCAAGCGCATCGTGGGCGAGGTGGCCGACGAGCTCGACCACACCCTCCTCGTGGAGAAGGGCTCGCTGGCCCCGGCCACCATGGCGGCGCTCGAGGCCGAGGGCTTCTCCCTCACCGTCCTGCCCTTCCGCACCACGGCCGAGAACCTCGCCCACCACGTCTTTGTCCGCCTGGTCGAGCACGGCCTGCCCGTCTCCCAGGTTGAGGTGGACGAGACCCCCAACAACCGTGCCTTCTTTGCCCCCGAGGGGCACGTGGGCAGGTAGCCTGGCGGCGCAACGGGCCAGCGACCACACAGAAACGGCCAGATGTCCGGTCGGATTCCCGCACTTCGCTTGCGGCGGGACCAGTCAAGGTAAGCCCCTTCCGCACATAAGCGAGCGGCGGCCCAAACCAAGCTGCCGCAGTTCCACACCCGGGCCGCGTGCGTCATGGCCGACAGCCTGACGCACAGCCGCCATACGCTGCGCTTATTTTCATAACCCCAGCTAGAGGTATGAATATATCTCTAGCTGGGGGTTTGTGGCGCGCATCGAACAAGACATGTTCGCCTTGTGAGCGCTTTTGAACGAGGATCCTTAATGTCCGGTTCTGGTTGCATCATGGTGTTGCGAGAAACGAACACCTGTTTGTAAAGGAGGCGGGCACAGTGGGCACAGCGAGCGAGCGCACCATAGCGAGGGCATCGACGCTCGGCCTTGCCTCAAGTGACCCGACGGACACGGGCCACGTCTATCTCTGCATTGACCTCAAGAGCTTCTATGCCTCGGTCGAGTGCGCAGACCTCGGCCTCGATCCGTTCACGACCAACCTCGTCGTAGCGGACACGAGCCGCGGGCCCGGCACCATCTGCCTGGCGCTCTCCCCCGCCATCAAGGCCTGCGGCATCTCGGGCCGTCCCCGCCTCTTTCAGATACCGGCCAACCTGCGCTACCGGGCCATACGCCCGCACATGCGCCGATACATGGAGGTCTCGGCCCAAATCTACGGCATCTACCTGCGCTACATTGCCAAAGAAGACATACACGTCTACTCGGTGGACGAATGCTTCATAGATGCCACGCCCTACCTGTCGCTCTACAACACCGACGGAGCGGGCCTCGCCCGCATGCTCATGGACGCCGTGCGCGCCCAAACCAAGATCTGCGCCACGGCTGGCATCGGCACCAACCTCTTCTTGGCAAAGGTTGCCCTCGACGTCCTGGCCAAGCACGAGGAGAGCCACATCGGCATCCTAGACGGCGAGCGCTTCCGCCGCCTCATCTGGCACCACCGCCCCATCACCGACATCTGGCAGATAGGGCCCGGCATCGCGCGCAGGCTGGCCCGCTACGGCATCTATGACCTCGCCGGCGTCGTAGCCACAGACGAGGCCTTGCTGCGCCGAGAATTTGGCGTGAACGCCCAACACCTCATCGAGCACGCGCGCGGCGTGGAGGACTGCACCATCGCCCAGATCCAGGCCTACGAGCCCGAGCGTCACTCCATCAGCACGGGGCAGGTGCTCACGCGTCCCTATTCCACAGACGAGGCGCGCACGGTACTTCTCGAGATGGTCGATGAGGCCCTGCTCGATCTCGTAAGCAAGCGCTTGGCCTGCGGTCACATCTCCTTGTGGGTGAACTACGCCTGGGACCCGGGCGAATGGGACGTGGCCACGTTGCGCGGCGGGCCGCATGCAAGCGCCTCGCATAAGCTCGCGGCCCACACCTGCTCACGCGAGGCGCTCATGACCGAGGTCAGCCGCATGTACGCCGATTCGGTAGACCCCGCCCGCAAGGTAAAGCGCCTCACCCTCGGCCTGGGCGACCTCGTGAACGAGGACGCCGCGGAGCTCACCCTGTTCACCGACGTCGAGGCGGAGGCGGCCGAGCGGCGGCTTGCGCAGGCAACGCTTGAGGTGAAGGGCCGCTTTGGAAAGAACGCCCTCGTACGCGGCAGGAGCCTTCGCAGCGAGGCTACGGGAATAGAGAGAAACGCCCAGGTTGGAGGCCACCATGCATAGCAGCACAAGCTGGGGCGCAGCGTTCGCCCCAAGACCAAAGGACGCCGCTCAGTTCATGCCGTTCGCGGCCCTCACGGGGTTTGAGGAGATGGCGAGCGCCCAGGAGCAAAGGAGCGAGCCGCGCCGCACGCTCACCGAGGAGCGGGCCGAGGAGGTCTCACGTATGCTCGTGCGCCTGCAGAAGGGAGACGCCGCCCAGGTCACCCACTACGCCTACGGCCGCTACAAAACCAGTGCCGGGGTGGTGCGCGAGGTCGACTCGACCTTCCGCCGCCTCGTGCTCGTTGGAGAAGGTGCCAACCCAGACCAGCGCATCCTCTTCGAGGACATCTGGGAGCTGCACCGCCTGTAGCGGGGCGCATGGTGGGGCACATGGCGCGCCGCCGTTGTCCGTGAGCAGGATAGGGACTCGGATTCGGGAGGCAAAACGCCGCAGGCGAGCGCCAGCCGCCACGCTAGCGCACCGATGCCCCCATCGAAGCCGCCAGCGAATGCCCGGCCCGCAGTGTTCTATGCTCTACCAAGACAAAAAGACGCAGGAAGGCAGGCGAAAGTCCATGAAGAGCGAAGCCAACGTCGAGGCCTGGCTGGCCACGGCCCCGCAAGAGGTGACCCAAACCTGCGGCCGCCTCATGGACGAGGTTGCCCATCTGCGCGCCGAGCAGGTCATCTACCCGCCACAGGACATGGTGCTGAACGCCCTGGCCTACACGGCGCCACAGGACGTGCGCGCGGTCATCCTCGGGCAAGACCCCTACCATGGGCCGGGCCAGGCCATGGGTCTCTCGTTTTCCGTGCCCGAGGGGCAAAGGCTCCCGCCAAGCCTGCGCAACGTCTACAAGGAGCTCACGGCAGACCTGGGGTGCCTCGCGCCCGCCAGCGGAGACCTCACGCCCTGGGCCGAGCAAGGCGTGCTTTTGCTCAACACCACGCTCACCGTCCGTGAGCACGAGGCCAACTCCCACGCCAAGCTTGGCTGGCAGGTCGTCACCGACTACGTGGTGAGCCGCTGCCTCGAGCTGCCCCAGCCCGTGGTCTTCCTTGCCTGGGGACGCTTTGCGGTGAAGATGGTACGAGACAAGATGACCCAGACCGGCGCCGGGCAGGGGCAGGGCAAGTTCTGCCTCGCCTCCACCCACCCCTCCCCGCTCTCGGCCACGCGCGCAAGCGGCGAGCTGCCCGCTTTCATGGGCTCGCGCCCGTTCAGCCGCGCCAACGAGCTGCTGGTCTCGCACGGGGCCAAGCCAATCGAGTGGGAGCTGGCGGGGCGCAGCCCCTCCCAGTCTGCAACGGAAATCTAGCGGCCGGAAAATCCAGCCGGCCTACGCCAAGGAGGACAAGATGATGAACAGGCGTCAGTTCGTTGGGCTTGCGGGGGCAAGCGCCCTTGCCCTCGCCGGTTGTTCCAAGACCGAGCAGAAGACGCAGGCAGCAACCACCGAGGCAGCCGCCACGCAGGTCGCGACCGCCGAGGCCGCCGCAAGCACGGACGGCAAGGCACGCCCCTCCGCAAACGGAAAGCTCGCCGTAAGCGGGGCCTCCCTCGTGGACGCAAGCGGCAATAAGGTGCAGCTCAAGGGCTTCTCGACCCACGGCCTTGCCTGGTTTGGCCAGTACGTGAACGCCGAGTGCTTCTCCGAGCTCTCAGCCTGGGGCGCCAACCTCTCGCGGCTCGCCATGTACACGCACGAGAACGGCGGCTATTGCACGGACGGCAACCAGGAGGAGCTGCGCGCGCTGGTCACGAACGGCGTGCAGTACGCCGCTGACGCCGATATGTACGCCATCGTAGACTGGCACGTCTTGCAGGAGTGCGACCCAAACGCCTACGTGGACCAAGCCAAGGAGTTCTGGGATTGGGCCTCCCGCGAGTTCGCCGGCGCAGAGAACGTCATCTACGAGATCTGCAACGAGCCCAACGGCTCGGTAGGTTGGGAAGACGTCAAGCGCTACGCCGAGCAGATCATCCCCGTCATCCGCGCCAACGACCCCGCCACCGTCATCCTCGTGGGCACGCCCACCTGGTGCCAGCAGCCAGACCTCGCCGCGGCAGATCCGCTCTCGGGCGAGAACATCATGTACACGCTGCACTTTTATGCCGGCACCCACAAGGATGACCTGCGCGGCCGCCTTCGCAGCGTGGTCGAGGGCGGCACCCCGGTCTTTGTGAGCGAGTACGGCATCTGCGACGCCTCGGGCAACGGCAGCCTCGACATCGACTCGGCCAACACCTGGATGTCCCTCATGGACGAGCTTGGCGTGAGCAGCTGTTGCTGGAGCCTGTCCAACAAGGCAGAGAGCGCCTCGTTCATCTCCAGCTCCTGCGAGAAGACATCGGGCTTTGAGGACGCCGACCTCACGCCCTGCGGGCAGTGGGTGAAGTCGATGCTCGCGGGCGATCTGGTTTTTGAAGTCGCGGGCTCGGACGGCGCAGGTTCGGGCGCCGGGGCGCTCACGCTGGAGTCCGTCGCCGGCAGCGACGGAACAACCGCCGCGGCAAGCCTGCGCCAAAACTGGGAGACGGACGGCAAGCCGTACCTGCTCTACGACGTAAGCGTGAAGGCAGATTCGACCGTGAGCAGCTGGCAGGTCACCCTCACCTTCTCCGCCCCCGTCACCCTCTCGGACAGCTGGAACTGCACCGCCGCCGTGGACGGCGCAACGGTTGCCCTCACGCCCGCGAGCTACAACGCCCAGATTGCCGCCGGCGCAACCCTCTCCGACATAGGCCTCATCGTCTGCTCGTAAGACCCGCGCGGCGCTGGGCCAACGGCCGTTCTATACCGCGGCGCTGGGCCAACGGCCGCTCTATGCAAATGAGGCGCGGCCGCGAGCGTCCATCTCGCAGCCGCGCCTGTGTCCGTCCAAACGCCTGTGTCCGTCCAAACAGGGATGGGTCGAGCGTCGGGAGCCCCATCCGCAACCCCACGCCCAATAGCATCGCGCCGTCGAAGCTACGCCCCAGAACATCACGTCGCCGGGCCCACGCCCCACGACGCCGCGCAAAAGCATCACGCCGCCGTGTCTGCGTCCAAAGGCCTCGCGCAAACGCCGCACGCCTTAGAACGTCACGTTGCCAAACTCGCTGAGGACGAGGCCCTCGTTGTGCTCGGTGGCGTAGTTGAGGTTCCAGTCGGTGGTGAAGAGCAGCAGCTTGCCGCCGCGCATGTCCTCCACGCGACAGGTGTCACGCGTGAGGTTGAGGGCCCGCACCGCCTTCTCGTCCATGTCGCCCTCAATCCAGCGCAGCTCGTTATAGGGCAGGGCCTGGCGGTAGACCTCGACCTTGTACTCGCTCTTGAGGCGCTGCTCGAGCACCTCGAACTGCAGCACGCCCACCACGCCCACGATGACGCTCTCCATGCCGGCGCCCAGCTCGCGGAAGATCTGGATGGCGCCCTCCTGGGCCAGCTCCTCCATGCCCTTCACGAACTGCTTGCGCTTGAGGGTGTCCACCTGCGAGACGCGGGCGAAATGCTCGGGAGCGAAGGTGGGGATGCCGGCAAACTGCACGCGCTCCTTGCCCGTGCAGACGGTGTCGCCGATGGAGAAGATGCCCGGGTCGAACAGGCCCACGATGTCGCCGGCATAGGCCTCGTCCACAATGGCGCGGTCGTCGGCCATCATCGAGGTGCCGGTCGCGAGCTTGAGGTTGCGCTCGCCCTGCATGTGGTAGGCCGTCATGCCGCGCTCGAACTTGCCCGAGCAGATGCGCACGAAGGCGATGCGGTCGCGGTGGTTCTTGTCCATGTTGGCCTGGATCTTGAACACAAAGCCGGAAAAGTCCTCGCGCGAGGGCTCCACCGGCTCGCCGGTGAGCTTGTCGGTGTAGGCGCGCGGCGCCGGGGCCAGGCGCAGGAACTCCTTGAGGAAGGGCTCCACGCCGAAGTTGGTGAGGGCCGAGCCAAAGAAGGCGGGGCTGAGCTTGCCGCAGGCCACGGCGTCGAGGTCGAGCTCGTCGCCGGCGCCATCGAGCAGCTCGATGTCGTCCATCAGGTTCTTGTGGTTCTCCTCACCGATGAGCTCGTCCATCTTGGGGTCGCCGAGCTCGCACTCCACCTCGGCCACCTTCTTGGTGGCGTTGGCGTGGCCGTCGCCCTCAAAGGCGATGACGCTGCGGCTCTGGCGGTCGAAGACGCCGCGGAAGTTGCGACCGCTGCCGATGGGCCAGTTCATGGGGTAGGTGTTGATACCCAGGACGTTCTCGATCTCTTCCATGAGCTCAAAAGGGTCGCGGGCGTCGTGGTCGAGCTTGTTCACGAAGGTGAAGATGGGGATGTGGCGCAGGGTGCAGACCTTGAAGAGCTTCTTGGTCTGGGCCTCGACGCCCTTGGCGCCGTCGATGACCATGACGGCGGCGTCGGCCGCCATGAGGGTGCGGTAGGTGTCCTCCGAGAAGTCCTGGTGGCCCGGGGTGTCGAGGATGTTCACGCAGTGGCCCTGATAGGTGAACTGCAGCACCGACGAGGTGACGGAGATGCCGCGCTCCTTCTCGATGTCCATCCAGTCCGAGACGGCGTGCTTGGCCGAGCTCTTTCCCTTGACGGAACCGGCGGTCTGGATGCTGCCGGTGTAGAGGAGAAGCTTCTCGGTCAGGGTGGTCTTGCCGGCGTCCGGGTGCGAGATGATCGCGAACGTGCGGCGAGACGAGATCTGGTCCTTAAGACTGGCCATGCGTTTCCTTCCTTATCTGCGCAAACCAATCGATTGTAGCGCGGCGAGCGGCCGCTTTGGGACGCGGCGGTCGCTCGCGCGAAGATACCCATGAAGCACAGGCGCGGGCGGGCGCTGACGAGCGTCTCGCCGGTCTCACGGTTTTATAGCTCGCCGAGCCCGCGCCTACGCGCCCAAGGCGCGAATCGGAATGACGTAGACGCCGTCCTTGCGGTGATAGGCCACCTCTCCCATCGCTGTGACCACAGCGAGAAACGCGGGTTCGGGCGTGCGAGCCGACTTGTTCCCACAGACCTTCTTCTTCAGGCGAAGCAGACCCGCCGCCGCCTCGTCAACCTTCTCGAGGCTCACCTTAACCTCAATGGCACCCCAGGAACCGTCCGGACGCTCGATGATGGCGTCCGCCTCAAGTCCAGAGTCGTCGCGGTAGTAACGCAGCGGGCTAGCGGACGTGTAGTCCAGCGCACGGGCATAGACGTCCAAATCCCTCATGACAAGGTTCTCGAACGCAAGTCCAAACGTCTGCCAATCCTGGAGAAGCGCCTCCGGGGAAAGGCCCAACAGGGCCACAGGCAAGGACGGGTCGGCAAAGTAGCGCTTGGGCTTAATGCGCATCCTCTTTGGAGATCGGGAAGCCGGCACCCAACCCGGGACCTCGTCCACAAGGTAGATTCTCTTGAGGATGTCCAGGAGCTCGGCGACCGTCTTGCGCTCGGACTCCGTTACCTCGGAAGCGTTCTCGTGAGCGTAGACGT